>JBBQMQ010000066.1:0-12511 GCA_038329115.1 Bacteroidales bacterium | reverse complement strand
GAAGAATTTCAGCCGGGTGATTTGGTATTTATTGGCAGGAATATTCCTCACGTATGGATTGCCGACAAGGACTATAATTCACCTACCCAACGTAAACTTGAGATGGTCTATTTGCAATTTTCAGACGATGCGTTAAATGCTGGTTTATTATCGCTTCCTGAATTTCAGTATGTTGCTAAGGCACTAAATTTATCAGAACGTGGTATCCGAATAAAAGATCAAACACTGAATGAAGTCAGTGACCTGATGCTTCAATTGCCCTATTTAAACAGTTTCGATCGAATGATTGTGTTTCTGGAATTAATGAATATCATTGGCAAAAGCGATTCTATAGTACAACTTGCCAGCAACGATTATATCAGCAAACGATTTACAACTAAAAATAAACGTATCGAAACTATACACCAGTATTTGATGAACAATTACCGCGAAGAAATTGATTTGGGTAAAATAGCTGACTTGGTAAGTATGGCAGAAGGTTCACTGTGCAGGTTTTTTAAAAGTCAAATGGGAATGACCATTTTTGAATACCTGAATAAAATTAAGGTTGACTTGGCCTGCAAACTTTTAATGGACAAAAAACTCAGTATGGCAGATGTGGCACTCGACAGCGGTTTCAATAATTTAAGTCATTTCAATAAACAATTCAAACGAATTACAAATACGTCCCCTTTGAAATACAGTGCTAGGTTCAAGGATTTGAAATGATGAATCTAGTACTAATTCTAAATTACAACCTTGCGTTTATAGCAAGTTGTCATGCTGCAAATTGCACAATCGGAAGGCGTCTCAACTATATTTTCGCCAATTCCAATAATTCCACTCACTGATTTTTTGGGGTGCATCAGACAGGAATCGTTTAATGATATTCCACAAGGCGCCGGAGGTAAAAGAGAAAAAAGCAGACTTTGTTCTGTCAACTTCCACGCACAATGTCCGGGACAATGCGAACTCGTTGCATCTAATCCCGATTTTGCAGCTTCGTCTGCAGCTAATTTACAAATAGACCGAACTCCGGCTTGGGCAATTTCAGAACCAATGGCATCAGCCAAAAATTCTGAAACTATATCGCCCGATTGCCGTAATTCATGAAGATAATTATCAAATTCTTCGCCAGCTGTGGATACAAAAACAACAAATTGACTTGAATTTTGTAAATGACGACGAATAACCACACCAACTTTCAGCAAAATTCCATTAATGCTAATCGTTTTGTTATCAATCAATTCGCCATCATAGATTTGAAAACCAATTTGCGGTTTGCACAGTTGTTGGGCTTCCTCAATAATGCCATCAATCATTTGTAACATGGCATCATCGGGTAAAGTACCACCATAGCCTAAATGAAGATAAATTTCTTCTTTTTTAATTTCTAAATCAGATAAAAGAAATTGATATGTCTGCATAATAATTGACAATAGGGTTTTTAAAACAAAGAATTAAGAAAAATCTTTTGAAAAACAAGTTATTTGACATCTAATTCCAACAGTACATATAAAATGACCCAAAGTCATTTTTATGTTTACTGTTGTTAATGCCGTTGCTTCTGGAACATCCCGTATAACGGGGAAACAAATAGTATCAATCCCGTTATACGGGATGTTCCATGAGACGAAGTCGATCCTCGATAGACTTCGGCGTGAGACCTTCGGCGTGAGCTCAGTCGAACGCTCAGTCGAACGCTATCCGGATGGACTATATTGTTTGTGCAAACGGTATTATTTGACATCTAAAACAGAAATATCCAATCCGGTATAATTCGATAGAAAGTATCAATTTGAAGTAGAATAATAAGAATCAAGAATCAAGAGCCAAACGCAAAGCACAAAATTAGAAATTATATTGTAACTAATGTAGGACAATAAAATATAATAATTTTGTACCAATCCCGATATCTATCGTGGAACACCAATTTGAAAGATAAGGTGCTAAAGAGCAGATCTATATAGGTTTAATATATCACTTAGTTTTACATCGCGTGGATTTCCAGGTGTACAAATATCATTAAAAGCCGAATTAGCTAATTTTTCCAAGTCTTCTTCCTTTACGTTCAAATTTCGTAATCTTTCGGGAATACCCACTTTTACTGCCAACGCCTTTACCGCATCTACTGCCGCATGAGCTGCCTCAATTTTTGAAAGTCCAACGGTATTAACACCCATCGCTTTAGCTATTTCTCCGTATTTATCAATACAGGAAGTGGCATTGTATTTCATAATAATGGGTAATAAAAGTGCATTGGCAACTCCGTGAGGAATATCGTAATAAGCACCCAGGGGATGTGCCATGCCATGCACCAACCCGAGACCCACATTCGAGAATCCCATGCCGGCTATGTATTGCGCCATTGCCATTCCTTCACGTGCTTCTATGTTCGAAGGAGTATCAACAGCTACCGGTAAATGTTTTGCAATCATTTCAATGGCTTTGAGCTCAAACATGTCCGACATTTCCCAAGCACCTTTGGTAATATACCCCTCGATAGCATGAGTCAGCGCATCCATTCCGGTTGCAGCTGTAAGTCCTCTTGGCATACTTACCATCAATTCTGCATCGACTATTGAAAGTATTGGAATGGCATTGGGATCGACACATACCATTTTCTTCACGTTTTCTTCGTCAGTAATCACGTAGTTGATGGTTACCTCGGCAGCCGTTCCAGCAGTGGTTGGCAATGCTATAACAGGAACAGACTTTTTTTTGGTATTGGCAACACCTTCCAATGAAACCATATCGGCAAACTCAGGATTGGCAGCAATGATTCCAATGGCTTTGGCAGTATCAATAGGTGAACCACCACCAATAGCTACAATCACATCGGCTCCGGATGCTGCAAATTCAGCACCACCAGCTTTTACCTGTGCAACTGTTGGATTTTGTTTTACATCCGTAAAAATTATAAACGGAATTCCGGCTGCGTCCAAAACGGCAGTTACCTCTCCTGCAACACCAAATTTCACTAAATCGTTGTCGGTAACAACAAATACCTTTTTAAAACCACGCTTTTTAACCTCTTCAGACAATACCGAACGACTTCCAGCCCCAAAATAGGACATTTCATTTAAAATAATTCTGTTCATTTATAATTTATTTTTGAAAAATGTTTTTGAAACACAAAACAATACTTTGTTACTTTTTAAAAATAGATGTAAAAACCCTGAACCGAGCTTTTACATCCATCTTATAATTCTCAATTGAAATATGTTCTTTTAATTGATATTGCTGAAATTATCCAACATTAATTTTAAATGGGTCACTATTAAAATAACTTGGTGTCTCCAAATTATTTTTCCCTTCAAACGTTGGTGGGAGTTCTGATTGCAATACTAATGATATTTCGTTATCAAGTTGAATTTGTTTAATTTCGGGCTGTTTGTAGATGCTATTTTTTCTTGTTTCCATAATATTATTTTTTTACATCTATTGTTTAAGAACTCTCTCTGAATACATTTTCCCATCAAACGAAATCTTCACAATATAAAATCCTTTATCAAGCCTGTTGAAAATAGTTTGATTGGAGGAGGTTATTCCATCCGTCAGTTTTTGTCCAATGGCGTTATAAATAGAATAAATCGCTTTTACCGGAGCAATCAATACCAACTCATTAGCAGAATTACAGAATACCGATATATTTTTATCCGTTTGGGTAACTGTTCCTGTAGTCATTGTAGGTGCTTTGAAAAGAATACTGAAACGACTTTCATTATTGTTGCTTGTTGTACTACTAAAATTGTATTCTGTTGCCTGCGCCAATTCTACTTCTTTGTTTTCTTGCTTATCGCGCAAGTAAATTCGGGTATTGCTATCGAAATTGGCTAATTCGGTAGCTTTGAACGTAAAATTACCAGCTGTGCTTGTTGTAAAGCCTAAAGGCAATTCCAAGTTATCTGTCACTTCAGTTAGACCGTTAATCACGAGTTTCTCATCTACCGCTTTAGTATAAATTTCAGGTTGACTTACTTCGTTGTTAAACATTTTAGGCGAATCGTAATTATCAAAGGTATTTTGGGCATTAGCATTGAAATAAACCACTGTTTCGTCCGTAGTTGTTGCATTTGACACTTGCATACGAACTAATTTAGTTGTGTTTTGTTTCGGAGCTTTGAATAAATTCCCTGCAGCATCTCTATGGTTACGCATAGTATTTGTTACAGTAAAGTTTGTTGTTGCCAATGAACTAACACGTACCCAATATGCCTGCATTGGTGGAATTAAGGTTGTAATGCTTGTATTAGCACCACCGTTAACTATTATTGGTGTTTCTGGAACTGATACATTTATTGTAGCAAATGTATAGGTGTCATCTGCTTTTTTAGTTCTAAACCAAGCTGTTGGCATTACCACTGTATTTGCTGCTGCAACTTGCTTCCAATCTAAGTAAGAAGGATATGGATTTGCCACCAAATTAAATCCTGGGTTCAAAGCAATTCCAGTGCGCGACAAAGTAATTGATTGCGTACCAGTGTTTAACGTTCCTGTATAGGTTTTAGTTGTTGTAGATACCGGCTGTGCAATGTAACCCTTTATAGAATTAAGTGCAGTTCCCTCTGGTACTGCTACCCAATATGCTGTAGCTGGCGAAAGGAAACCCGTATTGCTTCCTGTTTCGTCGTAACTGTAATAAGTTTGACCGGAAGGAACAGTTGCACCTGAAATAGGTGACGATATATACCAATTACGTGCAGAAGCAAGATACTGTTCAACTGTTCCCGTTACCGCTTGAGGCGAACTGTTGTTGGTATCGACAAAAGTGGCTGTACCCGTAGCATCGCTTTGCAAAGTAATGCCGTTGGTGGCGGTGAGCGTGTTACCAGATATCAATGTTAATTTTGCTCCCGGCGCTACGATTATTGATTTAAGCGATTTTGGAGTATTAATAGTAAGCTCAGATCCTGAAGCTACTCTTAAATCGCAAGTTGGACAATTGACAGCTAAAATTGCACTCACATTTTTAACTCCTACAACAGTCAATGAATCGTTAAACCTAAGATTCATTCCATGAGAAAATGCAATTTGAACAGGACTTTCAGCACCCTGTGTAACTACCAGATTCCCGGATGGTGAAAAGCTAATTTCTGATGTGAATAAATCGAATGTAGTTACAGAATTATCAATATTTACTACATTCAGAAATTTTTGGCTACTTAAAGTGCCAAATGTTAGCAATAAAGCAATACATAAAAGTGATTTTTTCATATTCCAAACTATTATAATGAATTATTATCAATCAATCAAAAAAGATAACATATAAAATTTTTAAATGTATCTGAGTTTTCTAATCCTTCTAATTTATTCCAAATAAAACACTTCGTTTAGCTCAATTGATACTGGTGAATTGTCAGAGTTGGTTTCCATTATATCAGCCATATAAGCCCACCAATGGCTACAATCACATTGGCTCCCGATGCTACAAATTGTGCAACACCAATTTTCACCTGTGCAACAGTTGGGTTTTGTTTTACTTCCGAAAAAACCTGAAAAGGAATTCCTGCTGCGGTCTAACCGCTTATACCTATTTTTTTATTTAGGTTGAATTGGCGAAGGGGGAGCATCAACACCTGCATTCCTTTTTTCAGTATTCATGTTATTGCAATATTTATTTATCAAATTATCGCAATAACCAGGGATTGTAATGTAGGCGCTTATCAAAGTGCCTTCACAGCCCCTGTCGGGCATACTTTGAGTCCATACTTCGAGATATTTACGAAACAATTGCTTGCTTTCATTACATACTTTCTGTATCTTATCTCTGTCTTGGTTGGTAAATGAAGATGGATTGCGGTTCAGAAAAACGGGTTGAATTTCAGTTCCTTTATGCATTGCATCGATATAAAGACTGGTTGCCAAAAGGCGATTTCCCAAAAAAAGCAAGTATTTCCTACCTTCAGCTGAGTTTGTTTTATCCAAACAAATATTAAGTAGACTATGGGATTTATCATAATCGGCTTGCGATTTTTTCAAAATATTTGGTTCCCACATTCCAAAATAACCAAGATTTTCTAAGCCTGGTTTACCTCCCCAATACCAAGTCCAACAAGGTAAGAAGCAGAATCCCAGATTTGGGAGTTCAATACCGCTGCGTGTATCAGCATCATTAAGTAATTGCATAGCTTCAGCATATTTTACTGCATCGCCGATACCCAGATTTTTTGCATATTCTTTGTAAAATTCAACTTCAGTCAGTTTAGTATTCAACGTTACTTCAGAGGAATATCTTCCTGTTGTCCTGTTTTCTTCAGTACGCCAATGGATGAAACATACTCCATACAATGGTTCATCATTCATTGTTTTTCGTGCATCGTCAAACATGGCACGAATACCTGTTAAGCAATTTTGTTGCAAGTACATGAGTCCGTCAAATTCAATCCAACTATAAATCATAGTGCGTTTCCAATCGGCAGCCGTGAATTTAATTTTCAAAAGAGAATTGGTAACAGCTTGTGCACCATGTTCAGCCAGAATGGCGAATTGAACATCAGCAGGAGCAATTTTACGCATAATAGACATGCTTGCATCTACAATTTCGGGACTGATGCAGTAGACCCCAAAACTCATTGGTATATTATGATTCTTTCTATAGGCCAAAATACAATTATTAATATGCCATACCTCCTTCAATACATTATTAAAAGTCACATTATTTTCTTTTATTAGTGCAGTTTGAATTGCTTCATCGTTTAGGATTTCTGTACCAATATTTTCAGCAATAAATTTCCGGTTCTCTTCATTCTTAACAGTTTCGCCTCCATAAAAAGACTCGGATGTAATAAATTCAAGATTGTCAATCAATGGATAATTCTTAAGAATCTTATCACATTTCCTCATTACCTCATTAACATCTTTTGATACCGCATATGGTTCAACGGAAAACTGAATACGCAGTCCTACGCGTTTGCACTCTTTCATAACTTCTAGAAGCCATGCTATTGAACGATTGCTAAGTTCTTCAGGTTGATCAAAATAGGGCTCTAACTCCGGAATACAAAAAGTTTTTTTGTTATTTATATGATTTGTAATTAATGTGTCATTAGGCAAATTGTGACGCTCGCCGTAGAAAAATTTACCTGCTAATGGCGTTTCTATCCACTGATTATTATAACTATGAAACGTAATAGAATTGAATCGCATACGAGCAATATTACGGATATATTCCTTTGCATCCAGAAGTGTGTAGCTCGAAATATCCATTGGAAAATTTATGTGTTGTCGGATGCCCCGATTTTGAACCTTTGGGTGTATCTCAGTTGTGAAGCTATCGATGCGATTCAAGTTGATTCCAGAATCTTTAATGATACTACCCGTAATTTCATACTGAAAACCTATTTGTTCAAGCATAGTATACAATGAGTGCAAAATACAAGTCGAATTCGGGCCCGAAAGTTCAACTATTTGGTTAACACCTTCTCGTTTTGAAGATACTTTAAATGAATAAGGATTCATTTTTTTATCTATCCTCAAAACAAATTTGTAATTCTTAGTTAGGCATTGATTTGTTTTTGAAAGTTCCGTCTGAGCTTGTAAAAGAAATTCATGCAATTCAGACTTTGCAAACATCATTATTGGGTCATTTTGCATTACTATTATCTGCATTCTTTCAGTCAATTTATTCTCCGATTTAAGACTTACAGAGCACATTAAAAATAAAATGCATACTGCAATAAGGGTATTAGAGTACTTAAATGATTTCTTCATGGTTGAATATTGATTTAAAATTGTTTAGTACATGACAATAATTATATAGCGATATAATTATTTGATAATCAATAAAATTATTTTCTAACGAACTATTGAAACTATTATAATGAATTATTATTAGTCAATCAAAAAAAAGATAACATATAAAATTTTTAAATGTATCTGAGTTTTCTAATCCTTCTACTTTATTCCAAATAAAACACTTCGTTTAGCTCAATTGACACTGGCGAATTGTCAGGATTTGTTTCCATAATATCAGCCATATATGCCCACCATTTTTGTACGATGTGGGTGCTGCCCAAATCCTGTGAGCCTGCGCCTGATTTTACTTTTTGAGATGCGAAAAGCACATTCGTTTCTTTGTCCCAAAAAATTGAATAGTCGCAAACTCCGCTTTCCTCAATAAGCTGTTTCAACTCCGGCCAAATTTCGTTGTGCCGTTTTTCATACTCTATCTCAAAACCTGGTTTGAGATACATTTTAAAAGCTTTACGTTCCATATAATATCTGTATTTATTGTTAATTTTTATCCATTTTAAACGATGCAACAAGCAAGTAAACGAAAGCAACTGAAAGCACTGCCATACCAACAGTCAGATTTGTGAAATCGGAAACCAAACCAATAATCACAGGAAAAACAGCACCGCCAGCAACGCCCATAATCATTAATCCTGATATTTCGTTTGTTGAATTGGGCATTTTCCGCAGAGCTGCCGAGAATACAATCGAAAAAACATTTGCTAATGCAAATCCGATTAAAGCCACTAAACTATAAATCGCCCAAATATTATAGGAGAGTAAAATAAATACTAACGCCCCAATTGCCAAAACCATTCCCCAAAAGAAGAAAATGCGGGGCGAAAACCTGATTAGTAAAAATGAACCCAGCAAAGTGCCCAATGTACGTGCTACAAAATAGAGACTATTAACTAAACCGGCTTCCTCAATGCTTACGGAGCATCGTTCCATAATGAATTTTGGCAATGTGGTATTCAATCCTACATCGGCACCAACTACAAATACAATGGCAAAAAAAAGCATCAGGATTGTGGAGTTTTTCAACAAACCAAGGGTTGTCCCGATGGTAATATTTCCTGCATTTGTTTTTTCTTCTCTTGGAATAGTTGTAAGTGCAAGCCATATTGCTGCCATTACCGACACTACACCAAATACAACGAACGTAAAGCGCCAGTTACCAAAAAATGAAGAGGTAAAACCTGCAACAATCGGTCCCAAAAATGCTGAAACCGCCTTTATAAATTGCCCAAGTGTTAAACTGCTTGTCAGTCGCCCAGGACTTACGATATTGGTCATAAGCGA
This sequence comes from Bacteroidales bacterium, assembly GCA_038329115.1. Taxonomy (GTDB): domain Bacteria; phylum Bacteroidota; class Bacteroidia; order Bacteroidales; family Paludibacteraceae; genus Paludibacter. The sequence goes on along the minus strand of JBBQMQ010000066.1, from coordinate 3,496 downwards.
ATTAAGCGACACTTGCATAATGGTATTGCCTATTCCCAATAATGCAAAGGCAATAAGCATGGTGGCAAAATGCTGGCTAAAAAACGAAACAAACAATCCCAATATTGAGATAATAATACTAAGCAAAACGGTGTTTTTTCTTCCAATTTTTGTGGTAAACAAACCAGCAGGAACTGACAGGACTGCAAACCACAGAAACAACGAAAATGGCAACAAATTGGCTAATGTATCACTTAATTGGAAATCCTGTTTAACATAGTTGGTGGCAATACCAACTAAGTCGGCAAGTCCCATAACAAAAAAAGCAAAAAGAACCGGCAATACCGCTTTAAAACTATATTTCTCGTTCATAAGTTTTTATATTTATTTTTTTTCATCCTGTCGGATAGCAAAAACTGCATCAACCATTGCATGAAAACCGTCAACCTCCATATATCCCGGAAGTGAATTGCCCGAGCCAAGTCCATAGCCTTTAGCCATTGAACGGAAAAGAGTTCCCTCTCTTTTTACTTTTTCGAAAACATAATCGTAGTTATTCAATATCAATTCATTCATATCAAATCCACCAAATAATCCGATTTTATCATTGTACAATCTAATCCAATCGCCAAAAGGTGCAATTTGGTCTTCGTTTGAGTGTTTGGCATCAATCCCCAACGCTATAATATCGGGCATTAATTCAAATATTTTTCCACAACTGTGAAGTAAAAACTTTTTATTACCGTTGTGCACAATGTCTATTACCTTTTGGTAGTTGGGAAGTATAAACTGACGTATGGTATCGGGTTCGAGCATGGTAGACGTCCGATGTCCGAGATCATCGCCCATACGGAAAAACACAAAGATATCGCTGTATTCACGTACCATTTTCGACCAAAGTGTAGTATATAAATCGCCGATTTTTTCAAATAAGTCTTTGAACAAATCAGGATCGAGGTATTGCATCAAGCAAAGACTTTCATAGCCCACCAAATCCTGCGACGATTCAAAAATTCCATACCCGCAACCACCATACGCTTTCATGCCTGCTGGCATTACTTTACGGATTGCCTCCAGATGAGGTGTGTATTTTTTCCAAAAAAGTTCGGGTAGTTCATCGAAAGGATATTTTTCGAAATCCTCCCGTGTTTGAATCGGACCCAACATACCACCCAAAATAGCTCCGTGTCCCGGGAAAATCTCGCAAATTGCAGCTTCGTAATCAAAAGCATCGTAGCCATTTGTTGCCCAAAAAGTAGTTATCTGGCGGTAATATGCTTCTAAATCGGCAGGTTTTTCCGATACGATTTCTAACTTCTTACCCATTACTTTTGATATGAACGGCACATCGATATGATGCTCGTACAGTGGTAAATAATCGGGGCGTTGATTGTGTAATACTTTCAGGATATTTGTATAATCTGGTTGAAAATTCGATTTTTGCATGATAATATTTTTAATTCGATTTTTTGATTTTAGTTGTTGAGTTTGCCGTATTTTTGGACTAATTCAAGAAATTTCAAAACCCGTTCGGGCGATACGTCATTTTGCAAAATATGAGCTGGTGCAATCATATATCCTCCATTTTTACCCAGAACGCTGATTTTTTCAATTATATCATTTTCTAATGCTTCGTCGGTTCCGTTGGGTAACAAATCCTGTTGGTCGATGGCTCCCCAGAAAGCAAATTTCTCGCCGAATCGGTCTTTCATATCCTGTGGCAAGTGACCGGGTACGCCAGGTTGAACGGGATTGAAAACTTCGAATCCAATTTCTTTAATATCGTCAAGCAACTCAGCCACAGCACCATCGCAGTGTAAAATGGATATAATATCGGGATTGGCTTGTTTGAATGTATCCACCATTTTTTTATAAACAGGTTTAAGCTGCGACCGGAAAGTTTCGGGTGGTATTATTAAACTGATTTGCGTGCCAAAATCGTCACCAAACCAAATAGCATCAACGCCACGCTTAATAAGTTCGAGACCAATTTTTGTTTGATATTCGGCACAAGCTTCGAACAAGGGTACTACATATTCCGTTTCGAGCATCATATCTATCAATAGTTTTTCCATGCCAGCCAACTGATGTCCGAGCGAGAAAACGGTAACCTCAATATCGCCGATAATAAAATAATCGTTTTTATACTTCGCAATCAATGCATTGGCATCACGGAAACGACCGGGAGCGTAAGGATCCGGGAAACGGAAGTTCTCTATATCGGCTTTTGTTTCGGCTTTTGCCAGAGGGTATTCTAATACTTCAACGTAAATATCTCCCTGACGCATGCGCATTTGATATTCGTTGAGCCAGGTACCATCGGCATCTTTCACCACTTGATAATCGTCGGAAACCGAAGCACCTGTAACCACCACATCGCTGCCCAAGGCTATACGTATTTCGTTGGCACTGATGCGATAGGTTACATCTTCGTAGGGATTTTCGGTGTAATGTGCCGGAATGCCTAATTTTTCAGCAAAATGGTCGCTCAATTGACGACATAAGTCAAATTGTACAGGTACTCTGTCGGGCATTCCCGGCAATTTTTTAAAAGCAGTTAGCACTCTTTCGCGTGAATTCATAATATTTTTTTTATAATTAAAGATTTTACTAATTTCTGATTATCTATTATTTGTGCCTTATTTTAAGTTTTGAAATTTATTTATAGCTGTAAACACATACTCTTTTCCTATCATTTGATTGTAATTACGGACATTTAGGTATTTAAGTCTAGGTATATTGAAGTTATTTGTAAGTAATTGTGTCCATGCTGATTCTGTAGTTGCTCCAAAATCAAATGTTTCGGCATTACACCAATAAGGTGCATCACTTTTTCTAAGTGCATCAATGGCTGTAACATCTTTAGTTGGATCACTCGCATAATTATTATAAAAACTCCATCCAGGACAAGAATATTGATTTAATGCTGAATAATAGAACAATTGTCCTTCTTTCCAACCACCAGCATGTGTAAATAATTTTTCTCGAGGCACACCCAACTCGTTAGCTAATTTACACAAATCGAACACATAATTATCGGTAACTTTTGCCACATCTGTCTCCAGCAAAGCTCCACTATTTGCTAATCCCATAGTTTTTACGGCAGCATAACCTATTGCTTGCACTCCAAAACCTGGCCAAATATCAAAATTCAGGTTAATTTTGGGGTCATTCGCTTCAGGTAAGTTTAAATAAGAATTACCGTTCTTCAAAAAATAATTATTTACACCAATTGAAACTTCATTTTCCATCTGAATGCCAATAAACCGATCATTATTTGCATTGTCTTTTGCCCATTTCAAAACAATTGGTATTAGTGCTCTAAGTTGCGTGTAGCAAGCATTGCGATAGGCAGGGCTAGCTAAATTGGGCATAGGTTGTATTCGTATTTGATTACCCCAGTTACGCCAACCAAGTTTCACCGCATCGGTGTTGTTCCACGAAGTCCACTCTACATTATTCACATTATCAGGATTGTATCCAGGCATTGAAGGATCAAACCAATTCCACAGTTCTG
>JBBQMQ010000065.1:0-12545 GCA_038329115.1 Bacteroidales bacterium | reverse complement strand
AAAGGTTTTGGGGTAGCCGTGGATTTAGGAACAACTACCCTGGTGGCACAATTGATTGACCTCAGTACTGCAAAAGTGTTAGCAGTAGAGACCATGCTCAACCCACAGGCGAAATTTGGAGCCGATTTAATTTCGCGCGTTCAAGCTTACTTGGATTGTAATGGAGCTGAAATGACCCGACTGATTCGTCAATCCATAGGAAACATGATTGAATTGTTGCTCCAAAAACAAACCGTTGAATTACAGCGAATTTGCATGGTTGGAAATACGGTTATGCAACTAATTTTCAGCAATTGTGACCTTACTCCTTTAGCACAATATCCTTTTCATACCGACAATTTAGGACGAAAAGTTTTTGATACCGAAGAACTTGATTGGAATTTTCAAGTCATTGAAAACGTATTATTCTATCCTTCCATTGGTAGTTTTGTGGGCAGCGATATTTTGGCCGGAGTTGTAGCCACAGGTTTACATACCAAAGAAAATTATACGGCACTGATTGATTTGGGCACAAATGGAGAAATTGTAGTGGGTAATAAGCAGCAGATTGTCTGTGCTTCCACAGCTGCCGGACCTGCTTTTGAAGGTACAAATATATCCATGGGTATGCGAGCAGTTACCGGAGCTATTTCATCAGTAAAATTACAAGATAACGAAATAAGAGTCAGCGTGATTGGCAATACTGATCCCAAAGGAATTTGCGGAAGTGCATTGGTTGATGCTATTGCTGTTTTCAGAGAATTGGATTTAATTGGTATGTTTGGTGAAATCAATTCTGGCGAAAACTTTCTTTCATTGACAGTCGATATCGGATTAACCCAAAAAGACATAAATGAGTTTCAATTAGCAAAGGCGGCCATTGCTGCCGGATTAGTAATACTTTGCAATACACTGAAAATACAATTATCGGATATTCACGAGGTTTATATCGCCGGAGGATTTGGTAATTATATCAATATCCAACATTTGATTCAAACAGGAATGATTGAAATGCCTGAAAACAAAATTCATAAAATGGGTAATACAGCATTAATTGGTGCTAAAATGTTTTTATTTTCAGATAATCAAATGACGGAGGAAATCCTTTCTAAAACCCTGCACATCAATTTGGAAAGCGACCCAAACTTCCAAAATATTTATGTGGATAAAATGCTTTTCTGAAACTGAAAATTTAATTCCAATCTACTCAAATGAAAACATATAAACTCACATTATCAGACTTAGATATCAATAAAAATGAAGTCTATCGGAATCTTGGCTACGGTGGACAAACTCCTGATCAGCAATTTATTGAAATGATTGACCAAATGCTTGAGCAAATTAATGATTTTTGTGCTCCTCAAGCTGGTTACCTCATTTCCTCAGGAATAATTCAGGATAAAAACCACTTACAAATAAACGATATTCGTATAAAGGTTGGTCAAATTATTATCAGATACCTTAATAATTCAACTCATTTTGCAGCATTTGTTGTCACAGCGGGTGAAGAATTCGACAATTATTTAGATCGACTTAAAGCAGAAGGCGATATTGTGTCAGAGTTTTTGGCATACTCCATCGGCTCTGAAATAGCGGAAGCAACAGTTCGTTTTATAACTGATAAAATTACGGAAGAAGCCGATAAATCTGGATTTAAAATAACCCATTCTTACAGTCCGGGGCATTGTAGTTGGCATGTTCGGGAGCAACAACACCTTTTCTCACTTTTACCCGAAAAACCATGTGGGGTGGAATTGAACGAATCGAGCTTGATGCATCCTGTTAAGTCCATTAGTGGTATTATCGGATTGGGAAAAGATATAAAACAAACTCCTCACGGCTGTGATATATGTGGTTTGGTGACTTGTTTTAAAAGAACGGTTACTTCAAGTTTAACTTGAAGTAGTATTAGGGATATAAATTAAACCGTTAATAATAAAGTTGGATTTTCGAATAATTTTAGAGTGAGCATAATATATGCGTAACAATTACAGTCTACTATTCCTCATTCTTTCGTTTATAACTTTAGGTCTTTTTCTTATTGACTTAACTTTTGGAAGTATTCATATTTCTATATCTGAAATTGCATCTACTTTTATTGGAAAAGGAGAAGGGGGAATTAATTCGGAAATTCTGCTCAACTTTCGCTTGCCTAAAGCCATAACAGCGGTGTTAGCTGGTGCTTCATTGTCGGTGGCAGGGCTAATGATGCAAACCTTGTTTCGCAATTCTTTGGCAGATCCTTATATTCTTGGAGTTAGTTCAGGTGCTAGTCTCGGAGTGGCATTGGTAATGATGTCAGCAACTATTTTGCCGGTAGCTTTCATTAGTAGTGGTTGGGCATTGATCATCTCCGCTATTATTGGTGCTTCAATTGTTTTGGTATTAGTAGTTGGAGTGTCATTTAAGGTGCAAAACGCCATTTCGTTACTTATTGTTGGGTTAATGTTCGGAACAATTGCTGGCTCCATTGTCAGTGTCTTGCAAAATTTCAGTAATCCCGATGCCATCAAGCTTTTTGTTCTGTGGACTTTCGGGAGTCTTAGTGCTGTTACATGGACGTATATGCAAGTGTTGCTGCCTATTTCGATAATAGGTATTGTTTTGGCTTTTTTTCTCCACAAACGACTTGATGGATTATTATTGGGCGAAAATTATGCTCGTGGATTGGGTATCTCAATCGTTTATACACGATTTTTGATTGTGATAGCAACCGGTTTGCTGGCCGGAGGAATTACAGCTTTCACCGGACCTATTGCCTTTGTTGGAGTAGCTATTCCGCATATTGCCCGTGGTATTTTTAGAACATCGAATCATAAAATATTGATACCGGGAACTATTCTTTGTGGCGCAGCATTGATATTGTTTTGCGATATTATTTCGCAAATTCCAACATATACATTGCCTATAAATACAATTAGTGCACTGTTTGGAGCTCCGGTAATTATTTGGATTATTTTGAAAAAGAAATAGAATGTCGATACTAACTACTAATAATCTGTCAATTGGTTACTCAAAGAAAGGAGAAGCTAATGTTGTTCAGTCCAAACTCAATTTGGTGTTACGGGCAGGTGAACTTGTATGTCTGATTGGTCCTAATGGAAGTGGAAAATCTACTTTACTACGGACCCTTACTGGTTTGCAAAAACCCTTAACTGGTAAGACGTCTATTGATGGAAAGGAGATTTCAAAATTAAAGGAGCGCGAAAAGGCTCTGCTTATTGCTTTGGTGTTGACCGAACGTGTAGATATTGAAAATGCTACGGTATATAATATCGTATCGTTTGGCAGGCAACCCTATAGTAGTTGGTGGGGAGATATTACCCAAAGTGAAGACACGATAATTCGGGAAGCCATTGAAATGGTACATTTGGGACACAAAGCGCATCATACTATCAATGAACTTTCCGATGGCGAACGTCAGCGCGTAATGATTGCCAAAGCATTAGCTCAAGACACTCCAATTATTATGCTTGACGAACCAACGGCTCATCTTGATTTACCAAATCGTGTAGAGATTATGCTACTACTTCACCGATTAGCTCATAAAACAGATAAAGCCATTCTACTTTCAACACATGAGCTCGATTTGGCACTTCAGGCTGCTGATCGTATCTGGCTTATTAGCGCTGACCGGGGAGTGGAATGTGGTGTGCCGGAAGATCTGGTATTTAATGGAAGTTTTAATCATGCGTTCGAGAGTAAAGCTTATTTTTTTAATGTTGCCAACGGTAATTTTTCAATGAATTACCCCATGACAAAAAAAGTGTGGGTAATTGGAGACAAAACCCGCATGTACTGGACATTAAGAGCATTGGCAAGAACCGGGTACATGGTTGTAGAGGATGCGGAAGCTGTAATTTTAGTAACCGAATGTGGATGGGTGTTGAATAATAAAGAAATCATTACTATCGAGGAACTGTTGAAAGAGCTTCAGTATGAAATAAATCTTTCAAATAATTCAAATAATATTCTGTCCAACAGCAATTTTAATAAGCCAGTCTTTTCCATTTAAATGCTTTTTTTGAAAATCTTATATAAATAATTATGGAGACATTTCACGATTTATTGACAACTACTACCTTTCCAGTGCTGACAGCTCTAATTTTGGGATTTATGACTACCATTAGTCCTTGCCCGCTTTGTACAAACATTACAGCAATTGGATTTTTAAGTAAAAACATAAACGACAAACGACAAATTCTTATCAATGGATTGATGTATGCACTCGGGAAAATTATTGCCTTTACAAGTTTAGCAGCCGTTTTCATATTAGGTGGAAGCGTAATACCAATTCAACATTTCTTTGAAATTTATGGTGAAATGTTATTAGGCCCTTTTCTAATTTTAGGAGGATTATTTATGCTGAAATTTCTCAATTTTCACCAGCATACTTCAAAACATCATGAATCAAAAAGTTTTAATGATCGGATAATAAGTAAAACTGTATCAGGTAGTGCTAAATGGTCATTGATTTTGGGAATTATTTTTTCGTTGGCTTTCTGTCCATATAGCGGAGTCCTGTACTTTGGTGGACTTATTCCCTTGACCTTGGCAGAACCAAGCGGAATATTATTGCCTATTATCTTTGCAATAGGTGCAGGATTACCTGTAATAATAGCAGCATGGATTCTGGCCTACAGTTTTTCAGGTATTGGAAATTTTTACAACAAGATACAGGTTTTTGAAATTTGGTTTCGTCGGGTTACTGCTGTAATTTTTATTTTAATAGGGATATATGTTTGTATAGAATATTTGTCTCATGCCGGTTCATCGCATATCCATGAGTTTTAAAAACAGATGTTTTATTTCTATATACCTTGCTTATTTTGTCAATATAGCACTAAAAGTAGTGAAGATGGTTGTAGCTCCAAACAAAATTTGTTTATATTTTTGTAACGTAAAAATCGTACTGTTAGAAATTTCTAATTAAAAAGTATTACTTTTGCTCTCGCTTTGGTTTCAGTTCACTATTTCCGGTGTACTGAATTAAATGGGAAACAGGTGTAAATCCTGTACAGTCCCGCTGCTGTAAGCTCTTTAAACGTTTTGAACAACACTTTTGCCACTGGTATTTCAGTTGACAGTTGAGAGTTGACAATTGATAGTTTGAAAAAACTATTAACGAATCAACTAAACAACGAATCGACCAAGATCGGGAAGGCGTTCAAAAACGGGAGTAAGTCAGAAGACCTGCCAAGACAATTATTAATTTTCAGAAGCTTTCGAGGAAAAAGCGACGAAACATCTGCAAAAAGAAATTCATTTTTGCCATTGTTAGGTCAATTTCGGGAGCTATTTGAGCGGTTATTCATCGTCAAATAGTTAACACTGTGTTCAAAAAGGTCATTGTATGTCCGAATGCCATCCGCGCATTCGTTTTTTTCAACTTACTCATTTCCATCTCATCGGCTCAGGTCGTTGAAATGAAAACTGATTCGCTGCATCATATAAACCTGCACGAAGTACTGGTTAACGGCAAGCAGCTACAGGCTGTAAGAGCTGCCATACCCCTTCAAGTTATTTCAAATAAAGAACTTAAAACGCTCAATGCTGAAAACGTTGCCGATGTTGCTAAGCATTTTGCTGGCGTTACCGTAAAAGATTATGGTGGAATTGGTGGATTAAAAACAGTGTCGGTACGCGGCATGGGAGCTCAACACACAGGTGTATGCTATGACGGTATGATGATGAGCGATGTGCAATCGGGGCAAATTGATTTAAGTCAATTTACTATCGAAAATATCGCAAACGTTTCACTGTCAAATGGTCAACCCAATAGTTTGCTTCTACCAGCACGTATGTTTGGATGCTCAAGCGTGCTCAGTTTTTCGACCGAAAAAATTAAATATGATTCAGAAAAAACACTTGCGGGCAATATTTCGTTTAAAGCCGGTTCGTTTGGTATGTATAATTCATTGCTGTACTTAAGTAAGAACTTGAGTCAGAAATGTAATGTAAATGTATCGGCAAACGGACTGACTGCCAATGGCGAATATAAATTTATGTCGAACCTAAACCCACTAGGCACTAATTGGGTTGAAAAAAATAGAATAAATTCAGATGTTCATTCTTTACGTACAGAATTAAATTCGACCTATCAGTTTAATTCTTACGAATACATCAGTCTTAAGCTTAACCAACATTACTCAGAAAGAGGATTGCCAGGCACTGACACGTACTATCTTTCGTATGCCACCGAAAGATTATTAGATAAAAATTATCTCGCTCAATTTCAATATCAGAACCGTAAAAATTGCTATTATCAGTATCAGTTTTCAGGTAAATTTAGCAATGCCAAGATGAGATTCACTGAGACAGATCCAAAGTTTCAATCACTGATAAACAGAACAAGGATAGATAATTATGCTCAAAACGAATACTATCTCACAACGGCTTTCCAGTTTTATCCAGTTGAAAAGCTAACTTTCTCAACGTCGTTCGATTGGTGGTACAATAACTTATTTTCGGATTCAAATTTTGGCTTCCGACAATATGCTGCTCCCACACGCCATACAGGCTTAGCCAATATTGCGGCTAAATACAGCGCAAAACAGGTGACACTTACTGCAAATATGCTTTATACACTAACCCGTGAAACCAACCAGAACGAAACCGCCGCTCCCAACCGAAACAAACTCTCGCCTACTGTAAGTTTAATATACAAACCGTTCGAGAACAAAGAATTAAGATTAAGAGCATTTTATAAAAACATCTTTCGGCTACCCACATTTAACGACTTATATTACCACGACTTTGGACATACAGACCTTCGACCAGAAATTACCAATCAATTCAACACAGGGATTACCTATTTTAATACTGATATTTCTTTTCTTTCGGAGTTGGAATGTAGCTTAGATGCTTATTATAATAGAGTTACAGATAAAATAAGTGTTATTTATGGAATACCATTTTCGTCAGTACGTAATATTGGACGGGTTGAGATCAAAGGATGTGATGTGAATTTCAAAATCTCAAAAGAATTTAACAACAAAAGTACAATTCGGGTAAATGCAAGCTACAGCTACCAATTAGCTCAAGATTATACACTTTATACAGAAACTTATCTTGACATAATACCTTATACGCCTGTTCATTCAGGCTCGGGATCAATAACTTATCAAACTGGCAAATGGGAGTGCGGTTACAATTATCTAATGTCCGGAAAAAGGTTCAGTGGGCAAAACTCAAATAAGCTTAACCTGCTAAAACCCTATGTGGATCAAAGCTTATTTGCTCGCATTAGCATAAAGAAATTCAGCCTATTGGCTGAGATTATTAACCTGACAAATAAAAATTACGAAATTGTAAGTTTCTACCCTATGCCAGGTAGAAATTACAGATTTACAATCAATTATAAATTTTAAAAACAAAAAACAATTTTTAAAAAATCATTCTTCTTATGAAAACAAACAAATTTCTAGCGTCTCTTTTACTAACTGTAATTGCTCTTCCATTGTTCACCGCATGCGACCCCACAGAGGTAATTCATGAAACACCTACCGTTAGCACTGGGGTTTTTGTACTCAATTCGGGTAAGTGGAAAGCAAACAATGCCAGTTTAACCTACTATGATTTTGCAACTAGTTTTGCATCGGCCGATTTGTTTCTCGACAAAAACAACCGTGGACTTGGTGACACCGGACAGGACATGATAGTTTACGGATCTAAATTATATATTGCCGTATCTACATCTAGCATTATTGAGGTTGTAAATGCTAAAACAGGAGTGAGTATTAAATCTATTCCAATGCTTAATGCGGCAAAAGAGCCTGTTTCGCCACGCTCACTAACCGCTGCAAACGGGAAGGTCAATATTGTATTATTTGATGGTCATGTTACACAATTAGACACCACTAACTTAACCTTAGGAACTGCAATAGCAGTAGGTCCTAACCCCGATGGCAGTGTTATTGCAAATAACAAACTATATGTAGCAAATACTGGTGGTTATAATGCTGTAAAGGATAGCACAATTTCTGTAATAAACCTTGCAACATTCACCGAAGAAAAGAAAATAACAGTGAATCTCAATCCTCAGTTTTTAAAAGCAGATGGTTATGGAGATGTTTACGTAATTTCCAATGGCGATTACAATTTGATTCCAGGTAAATTTCAACGCATCGAAGCAGGTACAAACAAAGTTACCGACATTGCCGTAAAGGCCCAAAATTTTGACATTTTAGGAGATAAATTGTTTATTTACAACTTTGATTACGATGCCAATTGGCAAGCCACAAACAAAAATATTACTGTTTACGATGTAAAAAACGAAAAATTAATAACCGAAACACTTGTAACAACAACCATTGATAAAACCCCCTATTGTATAAATGTGGATCCAACAACCAAAAATATTTATCTTGGTGTTACGGATTATAAGAACAACGGAAAAATGTACTGTTTTAAAGAAGACGGAGCTTTAAACTTTACATTTATTACCGGCGTAAACCCAATTAAAGTAGTTTTTATTACCAAATAAAACGCATTTATTTCATATAACTAAAAACAAGTCATCGGGGTACTGACATATTCCGGTGACAGTTTTTCAAAAAAAAACAGCTAAAATCATGGAAGAAAACGGATACGTTCAAGTTTACACCGGAAATGGCAAAGGTAAAACCACTGCCGCGCTTGGACTGGCATTACGCGCAACCGGAGCCGGTAAAAAAGTGTTTATTGCCCAATATGCCAAGGGTATGCATTACTCTGAACTCGATTCAATTGCCAAATACCTGCCTGGCATAAAACTAAAACAATACGGTCTGGGTTGTTTTATCTTCAACGCTCCGAAACAAGCTGATATTGAAGCAGCTAACCTCGGACTTCGTGAAGTAGAAGCCATAGTATCAGGTAACGAATACGATGTTATCATTCTCGACGAAGCTAATATAGGCATTTTTTACAATTTGTTCAATGCAGAGGATTTAATTGCGGTGCTCAAAAAACGCAACCCGACAACAGAAATTGTAATTACCGGCCGTTATGCTTGTGAGGAAATTCTGGAATATGCTGATTTGGTAACTGAAATGACTGAAATAAAGCATTATTACAAACAAGGCGTTCAAGCAAGGGTTGGTATTGAAAAATAGTTATCTGCAGATTCTTTAATTATGCGTTTTAAATTAGTCATTATATAAGTTAGTGTACTTTTTAAAATAATAAAGATAAACGCTAAGAACGCTAAGTTAAATATGTCGTTTTTTTGTTTCATCAAATATTCGCAAAGTACGCAAAGAGAAAAACTTAGCAGTTTTTCTTAGCGGCTTAGCAACTTAGCGTTCAAAATAATATTTTCTTCAAATTAATGAACTTATATAATCTCTATTATGAATTATAAATTATCTCCACTCATGTTTGTCGGAACTGGCAGCGATGTGGGCAAAAGCGTTATTTCAGCAGCTTTTTGCCGAATATTTAAGCAAGACGGTTATTCACCTGCTCCTTTCAAAGCACAAAATATGGCGTTGAATTCCTACGCTACACCCGAAGGTTTGGAAATTGGTCGTGCTCAGGCTGTTCAGGCCGAAGCAGCAAGTATTCCATGCCACACCGATATGAATCCATTATTGTTGAAACCTTCGGCTGATACCATTTGTCAGGTTGTATTGAATGGTAAATCAATAGGAAATCAACATGCTATCGATTATTTCACATCAAATAATAAAGCTGTTCTTCGTAAAGAAGTCTGTGCCGCTTTCGATAGGTTGAGTATACGCTATAACCCAATTGTGTTGGAAGGAGCCGGAAGTATTTCCGAAATAAATCTGCGAGAAGTAGATTTAGTGAACATGCCGATGGCCGCACACGCAAAAGCAGCTGTGATTTTGGTGGCCGACATTGACCGCGGCGGAGTTTTCGCATCGGTTTATGGTTCAATACTGTTATTAACTGAGGAGGAGCGCAAGCTTGTCAAAGGTATATTAATCAACAAGTTCCGCGGAGATATACGGTTATTTGAATCGGGCGTGAAAATGCTCGAAGAACTTTGTGGAATTCCCGTAGTTGGCGTTGTGCCTTATTATAAAGACATTCATATTGAAGAAGAAGACTCGGTAATGCTGCATGCCAAAAACAGGGCTGCAAAGCTCGGAAAAGTCAACATAGCTGTGGTTTTGCTGCAACACATGTCTAACTTCACCGACTTCAATGCGTTAGAACATGACGAACGTGTTCATTTATTCTACACCAATCAGCCTACCGACATTTCCGAAGCTGATATTATCATTATTCCCGGTACGAAGAATACACTGCATGACTTGCAAATTCTTCGTCGCGACAGTATTGCACAATCTATACTACAAGCTCATCAAAAAGGAAAAACAGTGTTGGGAATTTGCGGTGGTTACCAGATGCTTGGTTACGAACTGCACGACCCGAACCAAATTGAAAGTGATTTAATTCAACTGCCCGGACTAAACTTACTACCAATCAGAACAGTACTTGAAGGTAAAAAAATAACCCGTCAAGTAAATTTTCGTTTTGCAGGCTCACAAAGTGAGTGCAAAGGTTATGAAATTCACAATGGACGAACAGACGTGCTTGCCGATATTGAGCCATTGAACATATTGGAAGATAACTCTAACGATGGCTGCATAACTAACAATTGTATAGGAACTTATATTCATGGTATTTTGGATAATGCAGAGTTTGTGGATTATCTTCTCGCTCCGCATCTGACTGGAAAACCATCTGAATCATTTGACTATTTCAAGTTTAAAGAAGAACAGTTCGATAAACTGGCCGAGCATGTGCGGAGTCATGTAAATATGGAATTTATTTACTCTTTTATAAAATGATAAACGGTCACGGTGACGACATACAAACAGAACTGATTGCTAATTTCAGTTCTAATGTTTGGTATGGCGCTGATAATTCAGGTCTATATCAGCATCTTTCAGCAGCATTGCCGTACATTAGCCACTATCCAGAAGCAGATGCACATTCGTTAAAACTTGTTTTAGCGACACAGAATGGCGTTGAACCTTCTCAAATAATTGTGTGCAATGGTTCTACCGAAGCTTTTTATTTGATTGCTAATGCTTATTCTGGCAAAAAATCATTGATTGTAGCTCCTACTTTTTCGGAATATGCCGATGCCTGTAAAATTCACAATCATGCTGTTTGTCAAACTACTAGACAGAACCTAAAAGAAAATATTGAGAAACTACAACCTGATTTGGTTTGGATTTGCAACCCGAATAATCCTGATGGACATTGTTTTACGGTTTCAGAATTAATTCAATTGTTTTACAGCTTTCCACAATCAAACTTTATTATTGATCAGGCTTATATTGATTTCACGTTAACCGAAGCTAATTTAATTCCAGATTTACAATACTTTGACAATCTAATTGTAGTTCAATCACTGACTAAACGTTTTGCCATTCCTGGTTTGAGGCTTGGATATATTGTCAGTTCCGAAGAGAACGTCAATAAAATTGAGAAATTTAAAATGCCCTGGTCGGTAAATTCCATTGCAATAGAAGCCGGTAAATACCTTTTAAATTCCGAAAACAATGATTTTAAGCTCGAATCATGGCTCAAAGAAACAAGTGATTTACAACAGCATATCAACAACTTAGAAAATTTTAAATCAATTCAAACACAAACACCTTATTTTCTAATTAAACTAAAGTCGGGAAAAGCAAATAATCTGAAATCCTTCCTCCTAAAAGAGAAGATATTGATTCGTGATGCCACAAACTTTGATGGTTTGCAAGGCGAATACATTCGAATATGCACTTTGTCCACTGAATTAAACAATTTACTACTATTGAACTTAAAATTATGGAGCCAGTCTATTATAGTATCCTCGCTTTAGCACTTGGGTTTTTGCTCGACCAGCTTTTGGGTGACCCGGAAGGATGGCCACACCCCATAGTCGGGTTTGGATGGCTAATTTCATTTATGGAAAAACGACTCAACAAAGGCCGATATTTAATTGCTAAGGGCGCATTAATGAGTCTGACACTTGTATTCTCAATCTATTTTATTACAACGAAATGTTTTGAGTTCTTGGAACAAACCCAGCCTTTACTGGGAGGTATTTCAACTGCTATATTAGTATTTTACTGTTTATCGGCTAAGACTCTTCGCAATGAAGTTCAATTGGTTTTCACCTCTTTAGGCATTTCGGTAGAAAATGGACGGAAACAGCTCTCTCGCATTGTGGGACGAGATACAAACAAGCTGAATCCACAGCAAATTCGTACTGCCGCACTCGAAACTTTGTCCGAGAACCTGAGCGATGGAATTATTGCACCTTTATTTTGGTTTGCCCTGCTTGGCTTGCCTGGCATGTTGACTTACAAAATGATTAATACCCTCGATTCTATGATTGGCTATAAGAACGATAGATACCTGTTTTTCGGACGTTTTGCTGCACGGCTCGACGATGTAGCTAATTTCGTTCCGGCACGACTTACAGCTTTTATTATGCTGATTGTTTCAAACCAAACTGAAAACTTGAAAACTGTTTTTCAAAAAGGAAAGAATCATGCCAGTCCGAATTCTGGTTACCCCGAAGCAGCATTGGCAGCCATTATCGATTGTAGGTTAGG
>JBBQMQ010000064.1:0-12575 GCA_038329115.1 Bacteroidales bacterium | reverse complement strand
CATAGGAATTATAATTTACAGAACCATCAACACCAATCCGTCCAAGAGAAGTATTTGCATATCTATGATTATTTGCTGCGGTTTGACCTGATCCAGCCAATCCAATTCCTGTTGCACAATCATAACCTAATAAAGTTATGTAGCGTCCATCTTGAGATAATTTAAGTTGACCCTCGGAATTTAAGGTACCTAACGTAAGCTTTGTGCCTGCACCTGAATTTAAAGCCACTGATTGAATTGCAGTAGGAGACATTGGATTAAATTCAACTAACTGAACAGGGAGAGTTACTCCACCAGTTGCAATTGTTGTTGTTCCATCACCCACCTTGGTAACCACAATATTCCCCGGTACAAAATCGGTTGCTTGCACCATCGCTAATGAAAGCGAAAATATTAATGTGAAGAATTTTTTCATAAAAATACTAATTTAAAAAATTAATTTATCGCGAGAATAAAACACAAAGGTAGATGGTAATTTATTTTTAGAATAAGAAAATACGTTCAATTTATGAGAATATACGTTCAGAATGCGCTTATACTTAAATAGTTATTTTCTCACAATACAGTTCTCGGTTGGAGCGTAAATCGTTTCATTTTGCCTGTTTTGATATAAGTATTCCTCTCCGAAGCATTGTCGACAATGATTTTTACTATTTTTCCACTATTGTGTCCACTCCGAAAAGTAAAAGAACGCAAAATACGCTGAAAATCACAAATCTACGCAAACAATAAATACTTGATTTATAACCAAATAAGGAAAATTGATTTTGTGTAAATTTGCGTTATTTGTGTTATTTGCGTTCAAAAAACACTTTTCGGAGGAGACTCACTATTTCATTTTTAGTTTTAAATTGACACATAGTTCACATTTTTGAAACTTAAATCTTTCTTAGGTCGGTCAATCTTGTTTGTGGCAAGGATAGAAGCTTGGTCATATTTCCAGCCATTGTATCGTTCAGCAGAATTTTTCAACCATGTGTCTGGGCCAATTGTTTTTAGGTCTTGACGAATTTTTTCTAAATCACAGGCTTCGTGCTCGTTTTTAACAAAACCGTAAAGAACCGTATCGTGATAAAATGGACTACGCGACACAATCAGACTGGCAGGCAAACCGCCCGGGAAAAACGCCTCGTTGGAAAATTTATCAATCGTATCTGGCGAATGTCCTCCAAAGATAAATTCGGCAATATTAAGTCTTGCACGTTTCTTTATCTCTTCGTTTAGCGAGATATCCGGTAAGTGATAGGTTTCCTTAAAGCTTTTAGGTATCCAGTGCATGTAGTGAGCTACACTTTTTGAAATACCAAATAGGTTTTTCATAGAGCCTGTTACGCCTGTTTCGTGCATTTTTACCAAGTGAAGATTTACCAGATAATCAGCATCAATCAAACATTGTGGTATTGGATAGTTTTCTCTTTGCTTTCCATCTCTAAGTAAACCTTTATTGTCAGAAAGAAAAATGGTTTTATCACTTTCTGGCAAGTCATCTTTTTTGCCCTTCATTCCAACTTTGGTTAAGCCAAGTGAGCGTACCTCTGTCTTAAATTCATCGGGGAACGGACGCGAACAATCGAAAAACAAGATATTCTCTTCTTTTAAACCGCTTGTGATCATGCTTTGTGCGAGCACGGCCATCATGGCTGGACTGTTATTCAGGGTGGTATGAATATCACGTCCAGTGTTGTTGAAGTTTACTTTCACTACCACTTTTTTGGCCGATAAGTCTGCCATTTTATTTCCAGCGAAAATCATTTTCCAAGCTTTTATTTCTGAAGTTTCGCCAGAAATTTCGGCTATCGACTTTCCTAACATCTTTCTCAGCACTTTTGGATTGATGGTTTTCCAAAATACAGAATTTTCTGAATAATCATAATTTGTAACCATTGGTTCATACACCCTTACAACCTTATTATCATCGTAAGGACTAAAAACGAAGGTTCTATCTTTCATTTTAGTCTTTGTTGATGTGGTACTGTTGCTCGCAAATATTGATTTAGGAATTAAAGTCAATAAGCCAAAACCAGCAATTGTAGTTAAAAATTCGCGTCTTTTCATACTGTTTCAAATTTATTAATTAGTGAAAACCTAATTTATTTCTTCCTGTCGGATGCTGATGGTGGGAAAATTGTTGTTCCCCAATCGGAAGGTTTTGCTCCCATTTCTAAAAACATAACTGCACCATTGATAATATCTTTATGCTGAAACCAAGCTTTATTCCAAGTTTTTCCATTCATTGTTGCTTTTTGAATGTATTTATTTTCGGCACTCAAGTTGTTGGCTTTAATTACAAATTTCTTTCCATCGGCCAACTGTATTGTTATTTCAGAAAATAGAGGACTTGCCAGCAGATAAACATCTTGTCCTGCTACAGGCATAAATCCCATAGAGCTAAATACATACAAACTAGACATGGCACCACCGTCATCGTTTCCGGGTAATCCTTTGCGGGAAACTTTATAATCTTTGCTGAGCTGATATTGAACACGGTCTACATTTTTATCAGGTCGTCCGGCATAAGTATGTAACCAAGGTGTAAGAAATGAAGGCTCATTGTCCGATTCATGATGGTTTACATGCTTACCGTCTGACATCGTTTCATCGAAATATCGGTCGAGAAAAGCCAGAAATGCTTCTTTGCCTCCATGACGGCTAATCAATCCATTTACATCATGTTGCATGCTGAAAGCATACGCCCAAGGACTTCCTTCGTAAAATGGAGGAGTCCAAGTTTTAGGTTGATGTGCAGGGTCAAAGCCATATATCCATTTGTTAGAATTGTTTTTATAATTTGAATCAAAATAACCATCAACAAATTTGCCTAGTTCATCCTTGCCCCAAAAGAACTTGGTTTCGGGATTCCAAATTTTCCAACCGTTCATTGATTGGTTCTTAAATTTTTCGAAATCGTCATTTTTGCCCAATGCTTTGGCTGCAATAGCCACTGCATAGTCATCACGAGAATATTCAAGTGTACGGGAAGACGGATTGGTAGATGTTTTAGCGTGCTTACTACCATCAAACTGTCCATTGGTCATGTATTTTTCAGGTTGAAAATAGGGAAGATAACCTAAGGTAAAATACTCAGGGTAACGCCCTTTTAACCGTCCGTCAGGGCCCGGTTCGGTGGCGTTTTTGCGAATAGAGGCATAAGCTGCTTCGCGGTCAAAACCTTTCAAATCTTTGGCAAAAGCATCGCCAATTACAATGTCGGCATGTGTACCTCCTTGAATATGTGTATAATCGTTGGCATACCACGAATCGGGCAACCAGCCGTGCTTTTGCTGAATAGAAACAAGACAACGAATTAGTGCAGCTTCTTTTTCAGGAACAATCAACGTGTATAGCGGATTGGCTGTTTGATAGGTATCCCAAATACAGTATATATGCCAAAAATGTGGCACTTTAGGATCCCAACCCTGCACTTCGCCGGTTACATCGTTTGGCACAACTACTGAGCGATACAACCCGGTATAAAATAACTTCCGTTGTTCTTCTGTTCCACCAGCTATTTTTATCTTATTCAAATAATTACGCCAAATGGATTCTGCTGCTAATTTGTTTTTCTCAAAACTTTTGCCTTGTGTAACTGCCAGATTTTTTCGTGCATTTTCGAGGCTCCTATACGAAATACCAATTTGCAATCCTACCGTTCCGCCTTTTGGTAAATTAAATTCTGCAAATAATCCGGTTTTTGTTCCACTTACATTTTTTGCATTTTTAAGAATATCATTGCCTTGCCAACCACCGGTTGCAGCAATTGGTTTGTCGAATTCAGCAACAAAGAAAATGGTGTATTTGCTTGAACTACCACTCGACTCAAATGAAGCCTGACCCTCGGCCACTTTATCTGAGATAAACTTGGCTTCTGAAGCTACACATTTACTGGAACTACCAATAGTGGTTGACGAAACACTGATTAAAATTCGGGGTGTTTCCCCTTTCGGGAAAGTATATTTATGGACCCCACTTTTGGCTGACAAGGTAAGTTCTGCTCTAATGCCCGATTGAACCATCGTAGCAGCGTAATAACCCGTGCTGGCTACCTCATTTTTAATTGAAGCACTGTCATTCAACCGAACTTCGCCTGTTTGAGGCAAAACCAGTAAGTTGCCGAAACCTCGTTTTACGCCCATGCCGCTCATGTGGTTGTGACTGAAACCAACAATTGGCACATTAGACGAATATCCGGCAGGTGAACTTGTCCGTATTACATCGGGACTCAGATTTACCATGCTAAAAGGCAAAGCTGCACCCGGGAAAACATTGCCACCACCATCAACACCTATGAATGGGTCAACATATTTGAGTGGGTCAACTTTAGAACTTTGTGTTTGAGAATATACTTGAGTAACTCCAAAAAATAAGATGTAGACAATAAAGATTGTACCTATTTTTAAATAATTATTTTTCATTCACTTTAGTTTATTTTATCAGCAACTCACCAAAATTATTTTCATTACTACTTCACATCAATAAGACTTTTGGTTTTAATATCTTTCAATTTAAAAAGGGTATTCACTTTCAATACTTTTGTTTCGCCAGGCAATAAATCGAAATAATTATCACTAAACGCATTCACCTTTTTTGGAAGATACAACCACACGAATCTAGCCAACTTATCAGCTGTAACAGCAATATGTTCGGTATCAATTTGCTTTACAGTAATCTTCACTTTTGGTAAAATGGTATTTTTAGGATTCTTAAAAAAGAAAGTATTTTGGCACAATTCTTTATCATTTTGAAGCAAACGAACATGTATGAAAGTAGAATTTGTATCCACTCCACTCACCCACTCTTTTTCTTTAAGTGAATAAATAACAGTGCTGGAATTTTCGGGTAAATCAAGTGACTTCTCTTCATTGCGAATCACTTTTCCATTAAAATCCAACAATCTTATTTGTGCTTTTACAGTAGTTCCGTTATATTCATCAGAAACGGCATAGATGTTAATATTTTCATTTTCGCGGAAAGGCGAAACTATGATGGATTGATATGCTTTTTTTACATTGTATTGCAATGCTTTCCAACGTCCGTAATTGTCCATACTGCTCCAACTGGCTACTGGCCAACAGTCATTAATTTGCCAATAAAGTGTTCCCATACAAAAGGGTTTTGCTCGACGATGTGCTTCTATTGCCATACGAATTCCTTCGGATTGAAGTATTTGTCCAACATAAAGAAAGTCTTCAAATTTTGCAGGAACGTTAAACATATCTTTCATATAAAAGGCAATTGTTTGGTTTCCAATGCCCGATTTTTGGTGCCCTTTCATTACATTCGAATCAATGTTATAATCCGTAGGTATTGCAAATGTTTTTACAGTTTCCAATTCTGGAAACGACTGAAAACCATATTCACTCATAAAAGGTGCAAGGTTGTCGTTGAATTTCTCGAAGGGCTGTTTTCCATGCCAAACACCCCAGTAATGCAAGTCGCCAGTAACATGTTGAGACGGAAAATCATGGGAATAATTCGTTGTGTTTGGGCTAGACGACCAATAGAATTTCTCGTCGTCATAGGCTTTTAGGGCAGCAGGCAATATTTCATGAAAAATATGATCATAGGTAGCAATGGTTTCTAATGAATCTGTTGGTGTTCTCCATTTTTGTTTAAATTGCCCCCAATATTTCTCGTTCATAAACTGAGTAATTTCATTATTACCACACCACATAGCTATGGATGGGTGATTGCGCAAGCGAATAATATTCTCTTTAGCTTCTTCGTAAACACTTTTTTTGAAGTTTTCGGTTGGTGGATAAAGTGAGCAAGCAAACATAAAATCATGCCAAATAAGTATTCCTTTTTCGTCGCATAAATTATAGAATATATCGTTTTCGTAAAAACCACCACCCCATAAGCGCAACATATTCATATTGCATTCAACTGCGGTATTTATAATATGTTCATATTGAGCAGTTGTTACTCTTGGTATGAAATTATCCTGTGGAATATAATTTGCGCCTTTCATAAATACCATCTTTCCGTTCACTTTAAAGGCGAATGATTTCCCTTTGTCACTCGATTCCTGAACGACCTCAATGGTGCGAATACCCCGTTTCACTTCTTTAGTTGCTAGTTCGTTCTGGTTGTCGAATAAAACCGCTTTGAACTGATACATTTTATGATTTCCCATTCCATTTGGCCACCAAAGCTCTACGTTATTCATATCAAATGCAGCTTGCAAAACATTATTACCTTTTTGAACAAAAACGGATTTAGAAAAAGTAGGTGTTTTACTTCCATCTATAAAAAGTTGTAATGTTTTTATCCCTTCGGCAGTGCTTTTAACTGTAACTTGTGCCTCCATCTTGGCATCGGTTCCGTCAACTGAAAATTGTTTGATAAATAAATCGTCAATAGTCAGTTTATTCCATGATTTGATATACGCTGGGCGCCAAATGCCCGAAGTTACGAAACGAGGACCCCAGTCCCAACCAAAATGATAGCCAGCTTTGCGCGAATAAGCGCTTACTCTTGCCTCGCTTGTCATGTCGTTATTACTAACAGGAACAGCATATCCCAAAGAATTGTATATGGGCATAACAAAGTTGATTGGTGAATGGAAATAGATTCGCAATTGGTTTTTGCCTACCTGTAAAATCGGTTTCACATCCGCTTTCCAACTGCGGAACATATTGTCGGCAATGATTATTTTTTTATCATTCAAATAAACATCCGCATAGGTATCTAATCCTTCGAAAACCATTTCGACTGCATCATTCTTCAACAGATTTTGATCAATAGTAATTTCGGTTTTGTATTCCCAGTCTTCCTTTTCTATCCATTGTAATTTCTTTTCATTATCGCGATAAAATGGATCTTCTATCTTTTTATTAGCCAATAAGTCGGTATGAACTGTTCCAGGAACGGTTGCAGGAAGCCATTGAGCCTCATTCAATTTATGAAACTGCCATTGTAATTCGCATAGGTCAATAGTCTGAGAGAAGCAGTCACTGGCTGTAGCCAAAACAAAAAGAAACATAATTATTTTTTTCATTTTTTTATTTTGTATGTGTAAATTATTTATATAAGGTTGTTGGGATGATAATATGGCTAAATTACCTTGTCTTAATTAAAGCGAAGTGAAGGTGGTAAATCGCTATTTCCCCAATTCAGAGGTTTATCGCTCATTTCCAGTTCTAAAACTCCACCAGCTTCTATATCAACATGTTCTATCCAGGTTTTTGAATACGTTTTTTTATTTAGTTTTGCTGATTTTATATACTTATTGGTTTCAGATAAATTCTTAGCCACTATTTTAAAGCTATTACCATTCTCTAAATGTATCACACTTTCGGCCAGTACAGGTGTGTGGATTAGGTAGTACGATTGCCCTGCATTCGGATAAATACCCATCATATGGAAGGCAAGCCAGGAAGACATGGCACCAGAATCATCGTTACCCGGTAACCCTTTTCTCGAATCATTGTATTTTTCTTTAATAATACCTAGCACTCGATCTGAACTAAGTTCAGGTTTACCAATCCAATGGTAAAGGTTTGAACTTAGAAAAGAAGGCTCGTTGCCAACATTATACAGTTTTTTATCGAAAAAGGTGTTGAGTCTGGATTCAAATGCTTCTTTACCACCACATCTATTAATTAAACCTGCAACATCATGCGGAACAGACAAGGAATACTCCCAGGAACTAGCTTCGTACATATAACTATTCCACCATAAACAGCACTGCCCTTGTTCTACCAATGAAGGTGTATATGGTATTGAAGATATTTCGCCGATGGAACATTTAAAAGAATCTACCCAGTTTCCATTTTCATCGCGAGGCATAACAAATCCATTAGAACCGAACTGAGTGTAAGTGCGCCACAAATTTTGCCAATTACCTGCCTGTCGTGCAAAACGTGCAAAAACATTTTCGTTTCCAAGTCCTTTGGCTACCAACGCAATACAAAAGTCATCATAAGAGTATTCAACCGTTCGGGTTCCTGAACGAGGGTATTTTATTGAAACATAACCTAATGAATTATAATCGCTAAGTCCACCGCGCCCTTCCTTTTGTTCATTGCCACCTGGAGAAACATCGGCATTTTTAAGCATCGCATTTAATGCCTCTTTATAGTCAATTCCTTTTAAATTTTTAGTATAAGCATCGGCAATTAGTACATCGCAATTAGAGCCGCCTTGAGTTCGTCCGTTGAAGTTACCGCTTCGGGCATCGGGCATATAGCCATCATGCTGATAAATATCTATTAATGAGTTTACTATATCAACCTGACGTTTTGGGTCGATGATTGTAACTAGAGGATGAACCGAACGATAGGTATCCCAAATTGCATAAAAATCATCGTAATACGGAGCATTCGATTTCCAAAGTGGATTTTCACCGGTTCTGTCAACAGGCATTAGCATACTGTGATACAAGCCTGTATAAAACATTTTCTTTTGTTTTTCAGTCGAATTTTTATCTATTTCAATTCTGCTTAAAAGTTTCTCCCATTTTTGCTGAGTTTGAGTAAGGACATCATCAAATTTCCAGCCCGGTGTTTCGTTTTCTATATTTTGTTTGGCTTTTAGAGTACTTATGAATGAAATACCTATTTTCATTTGAATAGTATTTCCATCAGCATCGCCAAAATTTAGTAATGCTCCTGTCTTCTCGCCTGAATCAATTTGTGCTTTTTTTCCTGAATATAGTTTTTCTGCTTCCCATGTTTTAAACTCCTTGAAAGGTTTATCAAAAACAGCATGAAAATATACTGTATAAGCACCGCCAGCATTCCAACCACCGTTAATTCTGCTATATCCACAAACTTCATTGTCCGAGATAACTTCAATTTCAGAACCAACTAAGTATTGAGCTTCGTTTCCATAAATCAAACATCCTTCACCCAAAAAAAAGCCGGGGTCAACTTTAATGGCTTTTTTACTTGAATTAATGTAACTAAACTTATAAAAAGTTACTTTGTTAGTCGTTGTAATTTCAGTTTTAATGTTATGTTTTCCTAGCGAAACCGAATAATAACCCAAAGCGGATGTTTCGTTTTTCCGTGTTGACGTTTGATTTATCGAATCCAAATCACCAACAAAAGGCATAACAGAAATATTTCCATATTTGGGGCCACCGCCTGTACCGCTAACATGCACCTGACTAAATCCGAAGATTGGAAGAGTTAGATCCGATTTGTAGCCACTATTTGAGAATAATGAACAATCGGGACCTGGTTTTACCATTCCAAACGGACATGATGGTCCAACAATAATATTTGCATCGCCCTCCGAACCAATAAAAGGATCAACATATTTGAAATATTGAGTTTGAGCCTGAGTGCTCAAATTAAAGGCAGTAAAGATAAAAAGCAGGCTAATAACTGGTATTTTTAATTTCATGGTATTTATTTTCATTGTTGTGATTTCTACGATTTTAGATGTATTTGTTTTCTAAACAATAAGTTTCAAGTATTATGTTAGCTTAAAATTTACGGATATAATCTTTTTAGTTTTTCCCGATTATCTTCATTTGTAAATTGCTAGTTTATTTTATTATTTCCATTTCTTTGCCATGCTTCAACTTCCGTTTTTATCTTCTCAATTGTTGCAATATGACTATTCAAGCAACTACCACGTTTAGAAATTAAGACAAACTCAAATCTATCCCCCATATTCATTTTGCTTCCTGCAATTCTTCATAGAAAGCCGATGCATCATGTATTTTGAAATTAGCCATTACTGGTTTATCTTTTTTGCCTAAGGATTGATCTCGTCTGCTATTCGTTCAACAAATTTTCTACGTTTTTTTTATCGTTTTATGTTCAGTAAGCTCTACAATTACATTAATCTTGAGTCCACTCCGAAAAATGACTGTTCGGAGGAGACTCAATCTTTAATGGTTCAATAGTTTAAGTTCGTTTTCTTCAAATTCCATGCAGTTGCAGACATTAAAGAATTAACTTATCACTTATTTATTATTCAATTTTGCCTTTTATCAGAATTGAGGTTGTTGACTTGATCAATGGTGCATTTGATAAGCACCACGCGTTACCTGCTGGCTGCTTGAAACTTTTCCATCTAAATCAAAGACAGGTACACCTGGAAAATTTTGTGCTCCTGCATTAATTGCCGGACTGGTTGGTTTTAAGCGAAAATCTGCAACTTTTGGGTCAAGCGACGGATTTACAAATTGTGGATCGGAAACTATATCGCCTTTGCCTTTTATGTTTGGCTTTAAACCACCAAAATACAGGTTGTTGATGCGAACAATATTCGCTGTATAACGATCTATTCCGCGGTCGGGCATCCAATAGTCAAGGGGACAGTCGGGCAAAGCCACTACAATATTGTTTACGACACGAACGTCTTTACAAGCAGAGAGTCCTATATTTCCCCATTTCAGTTCCGGGCTAATTCCGTTGTGGTAGATTGTGTTGTTTACAATATCGAGTCGACCGCAGCCCCAGTTTTGAATACCACCTCCGCCGTTTCCATAAACCAGATTGTTTTGAATAAGTGATCGTCCCAGATAATAATCGGGATAAATATAGTCTTCAGAATTGGCATCGAATAAAATGCCGTTGCCATTATATATTTCAGGCGCCCAGTCTTTTTCCTTTCTTTTGGTTTTCCGCTGGTTACCGTAAATTTGGTTATTACGTACCAAAATTTTGGTGACATTATCTATTTTATCAAAATCGGCGTACATCATGCACGAAAAACCTGCTGAAATAGCTTCCACCGTTGTCCAACAGTTGTTCCGAATTGTATTGTTTTCCACAGTCAGGTAATCTACTTCTGAAGCCCAAATACCATCGGTACCGCAATATTCAATCAAGCAATCGGCCACACGAATATGATGATACATGCGGGTTGGGCCATTACTTCCAGTCAAATGAATTCCACGGTTTTCGGTATGTGAAGTCGCCAATCCTATCTCAGCGGGATATAACTCTGGTACTTTATCTGCATTTCCACGTATGTGCAAGCCGCGTACCTCGAGATACGAAAACAAGGGTGATTCTTTTGCGGTAGAATCGTTATCATGCAATATATTGATCCCATTTTTAGCATGACACAAAATAGTAGCTTTCTGACCGGGATAATTTTTCAGCGTAATCCAAGCCGACGGATATCCTGGACGAACAAAACTCGCTACTGCAGGAGCATCTTTTGCGCCTGAATACTGACCTTCCATTAGCAAAATAATATCGCCGGACTTGGCTATATCTAACGCTTTTTGTGGATTAGCAAAAGCCGATTCTTCACTACGTCCGTTGTTATTGTCATTGCCTTTGGGACTCACATAGAAAGCTGGACTGGCATACATTACATTATCAATGCGCAATTCGTATTTATTATCTAAGCTATTCAATCCTTCAGCATACGCAATGGAAAAGCTAAAACTTACAAAGGGATCGAGCGGATTAAATTTACCGTCTCCATAAACCTTCATGTCGGACAACTCGATTGCCGAACGCAAAAAATGATTTACAGTGGCTGGATACACATATTTTTCAAGTCCGCCGGTGCGCTTTTTATTAGCATCGTACGATTCGATACGCACCAAGACTGGACGAACGGTTGACACCCAATTATCAAAACTAAACGTAAGTTTTCCAAGGTTTGATTCAGCATTTTTAGAAGCCAATATTCCCGAATTAATGGCTGCACTCCAATTTTTTGCAACTGTAGAATCTTTCACCGACAAAACCAATGCTTCGGACGGGGTATAGGTGCTCGCGACATCAATTGTGCCCATTCTTCCCCAATTAAGAGTTGCCAATACCGTTGCATTGCTACTGGTTGCAGCCACATCCACCCATTTTTCGTTGGCGCGATAATCTTTGAAATAAACACGTGCCCGATTGAAATCGGTGCGAATAATTTGTCCGGCACTCAGATTAAATACGACAGATAAAGACACTACGCAAAGCAAAATGGCTTTTGAGAAGCTTGTACGCATTTGTTTCTTTGAAGATTCAAAGGCATTTTTTTGTTTCATTTTAATTTGATTTTTTGATTTGATTTTAAGGTTAACGTTTCAAACATTACTTTAGAAACAATCTGAAAGTCTCAATCCGATTATGTCCAAGTTTCGTTTTTAGTATTCCCGAAACAGGGAGAATGGTTTTGATATCGGTTTCAATATGGGTAGTTTGTTTGGTGCTTACAATTTTTAATCCTGAAGCAATGGAGCAATCAGCATCTTTGTTGTCCATGTTCCATGCTCGTACAATAATCCCTTTATCTATACCTTCTTCGGCAGGTTTCACGCTCCAAAGCAACACATTGGGGTCGGAAACCGTGAGCAATGAATATTCGTTTTGTTTTGAAGCCGATTTTCCGCCAGAAACATCTCCTGTCACCAATGGATTTTGATGTTCCAGCGAGAACTTCATAGAACCAACCGCATTAAATGCCGACTGGTGAGTTGAAAGCGCAAAGTTGTAATGAAAATTAGTTTCACCGTTCTGGTTCGGGAATCCCAAATATCCGCCATCTTCCCATTTTCTATCCACTCGTCCGCCAGCAAGGGCACTTAGTTGCGAAGCATTTTCGTCTAAGGTATAAACCGAACTTCGTCCTAGTTTAAAGAAACTGCAATCGAGGTTCGAGATGGTCAC
>JBBQMQ010000063.1:0-12654 GCA_038329115.1 Bacteroidales bacterium | reverse complement strand
AAAAGCCCAACAACTGTACAAATGTCGTTATTTTGAGGGGGTAGGTTTTTGAAAATTGAAATTAGAATCCGTAACAAACAGAAATACAGGTAGTTAAAAATAATATCTGGCAAAATTCGATTTTTGTCGGTTAATAGTGTTAATTAATTTAAAAACTAACCCCTCCACGGAGTCCAAAATAATTTATACTCTTCCCTATATTGTATTGAACTCCACCATAAATGAATTTCCAACGTGCAGTTACTCCTAGAGTTGTATAGCTGGATGTCAGACTAACATTTCGTTCAATTTGTGGAGAATAAACAGCGTAATTAAATAATATATCCGGGCAAATAACAAATTTACTCACATTGATTAGACCTCTTAAACCCAATGGAATTGCAATATATCCATGATAATCATTATTTGTCATTTTGAATATTTTCCCTTCTACTCCCCAAACAAAACCAAATGGAAGTCCTGTCAATTTTTTGAGTGAATTGAAATTTACATAATTATAGCCCGCTCCAAAACTAATATTTCCGTTTTTCACATAATATATTAAGTTATTTTCTCGTGCATTCCCTTTTGATTCAAACTTTTTCTTATTGATAAAACGGATGCTAAATCCGGTGGATGCACCTGCATAGTAATTACTGAAATTTTCGTACCCTATATTAAAGGAATTGTAAATATAATCAGAGTCGTCAAACTGATCATGATCAAAAAATGAATTGTAATTAATCGGTTTTGAAGGTTTTGTGACCACAGCCGTTGTTGGAACATAAGCCACAACGTTGGTCGCTTGAACTCCATCACCGCAAAGACTTCCGGTTGGTAAACCGCCAATTTTAGCAGCATGTTGAAGAGTTAATAGCATATCAAAATCTTCTTTGGGTTGCGGTTCTGCAACTTGTGCTTCAACTTTGGTTTCAGCTTTCTTTTCAACCAGATTCAGTTCTTCTCCTTCACGCCCTTTTGGTGTATTATCGATTATTTTAACTTCTACACGACGGTTTTTGGCACGACCTTCCTCTGTACTATTCGATGCTATAGGTTGTTCTTTACCATAGCCTACTGCCACAATTCTTGATTCGGCGATTCCTTTATTCAACAGATATTTTTTGACTGAATTCACTCTTTCTTGCGAGAGTCTCAAATTCGTTTCGCTCGAACCAATGCTATCGGAATGACCTCCCAATTCAATATCAATTTTGTTTTTCAATAAAATATCATAGAGACTATTAAGTGCTGGGAGTGATTCATCCTTCAAAGTAGCTTTTCCTAAATCGAAAAAGATATTATCAAGTTTAAAAGTTGCTCCTTTAGTAGCTCTTTGCACTTTAAAATTTTGTTCTACGTCAACATATCTTTTTTCTTCCGACAACCATGCATATTTTCTTTCCAAAGTCAAGTTCTGAAGCTGGCTCAACGTTTTATTATAATCAGCAAATACATTCTCATACAGTTCAAATGAACCTTTAATGTCCTCAGAAACAGAAGTATTCAACTCTTTCAATTGAAAATGAAGTGCGTCCGCATGAACCATTAACGAATCCATTTTATGTTGAGTCTCTGTTCCTATTTTATCTCTGATGCTTAACTTAGGGAGGAATTTATTCGGGTCACTCAGGTCTATTTCCTGTGAATAATATAAAAATCCTTTCATATTAATCTCCAACAGGTATTTGTCAAAAGGTAAATTTACGCTGTACTTTCCATCTTCACCCGAGGATGGAGTGACCGTTTGTAATGTATTAGTCCTTAAATTTTTAATTCGAAGATTGACTGCAGCCACCGAATCTTTTTCGTTTGTAACCACACCATAAAGTGTAATCGTTTTTTCAGGTCTAGCAATTTCCGGCAAAACAAACTGGAATATATCTAGTCCACCCGGTGCTCCTACTTCTGAATCTTTGACTGTATAACCGATTGTTCCGATCGAATTAACCGAAATATCTTCATCATCCTGTAAAGTGTTAATAAAACGACCTAAATTTACCGGTTCGCTCCAATTCGTATAAGTTTCATCCAATCGTCTGGTCATATAAATGTCACTTCCTCCAAACGATTTATAACCATCTGATGAAAAATACAATGTTTTTCCATCAGCAGCAAATGAAGGTCTGGTTTCACTTCCTTTTGTGTTTACAGAAGTGCCAAGATTTACTGGTTTTGTCCAACCATCAGCAGTTAGACGCGACATATATAAATCATGACTGCCAACATGATTGTTTAAAGCATTTGCAGTGACATAAATCAACACCTTACCATCAGGACTGATAGTTCCCTGAGCTTCCCATTTACTGGTATTTATGGTTCCACCCACATTACAAGGCGATGACCATCCGGCACCGGTTTTTACTGAATAAAACATATCGCCTCCACCGAAACTTCCGGGATAATTTCCGAAAAGTAACGCTAATTTGCCATCAGCACTCATGGTATATAAAGTTTCATGCGATTTTGTACATAAATCTGTAAAAAGAATTGGTTTGCCCCAAGTGCCATCTTCCATTTTTTCGGAATACCAAATATCTTCACCGCCCATTCCTCCAACACGATCAATGCTTTTAAAATAAAGACGTTTACCATCAGCTGAGATGCGCGGAACCGATTCACCCCCTGAAGTATTAATCAATCCGGCTACAGGTTTCATGGGAACATCGTTGTCCGATCGTTTCAGTATATCGATAAACCAATCTGCATAACCCACATCAGCTTTGGAATATTTTTGTTTATAATTTTGCATTGCGTACATGGCATTCGGGAAATCCTTGATTGCAAAATACGATTTGGCAAGATTAAGATATTTTTCGGAATTTGCCGAAACTTCCTGATTGTAAGTGGCAATTGCCGCCTGATATTGTTTGTTCTCAAAATATTTATCACCTTGTGCAAATACATTAAGAGTCAAAAGAAGTAATGAAAAAATAAAAATATGTCGGGTTTTCATGTTATTCATATTTTAAATAATCCTACTCATATCGCTTTTCGGTTTACGCGCAGATTATAGCTCTGATTTAAATTAACTGTTTAACTATTCTAAATTTTATCAACCGAAATACTATAGACCGATCCTTTGGAATCCACAGTGCTTCCGTCTTTTCCATAATTAAATTTGAATTTAAATTTAACAGTTGTCTCTTCGTTTACTTTTAGCAAAGCGGTCATTTCAGCCGAAAGTGTTTCGCGGTTATCATACGTTTTCACTTCAGGGGTTTTGGAAATGGAAACCATAAAACCGCGGCTTTCCAACATCGATTTCCATTCGTTGAAGGACAAATCCCAACTAAACCCGCAATCTTCCCATTGTTTTGGCAAAACATCGTAGTGGGTGATGTACATAAAGTCGGCCAGGGAATTCTCGTACCAGAAATTCACGCTGTTTACAGTATAATACATGTAAGGTTCCTTGGTGGACGAGTCGATATTTTTAGACCGCGTTCCCATGGTTGCCAGTTCACTTTCAGTAGTCTTCCCCAACATAATTCCGAAAACAGGGAAGAAGGCACAACCGCCTCGTACCGAATTGCTTGAAGAGCCGTATGAATCGGTTGGAATACTTTTAATAGAGATACTGTATAAGGTATTTGTGCCATCGAGGGTATTTGAATCGCCATAGTCGAAAGCAAATTTGAAACTAACCGAAACATTGGAATTAATCCGTTTAACCGCTGTGAGTTCGCCGGACAAGGTTTGTTTGTTGCTATACAATTTCGATACCATTGTTTTGGTGATGGAAACATCGTAACCCAGATTTTGCATCAACGTTTTCCATTGATTGAAACTCAGACTCCAACTAAATCCCTTATTTATCCAAGGTTGCGGAAGTACATACACACCGTTAACAAGATACATATGCGTAATGATGGACTTATCGTACCAGAAATTCACATCGTTCGCCATATAAAACTGATATGTATTATCTTTCTGTGCATTTAATCCCATATTAACTAGTTCACTGACAGTTGTTTCACCCAGTGTAATTCCAAACAGCGGAAATAAATCGGAGCCGGTTGGTTTTTTTTGTACTGAAGTGTATCCGCTGTTTGCTTTGTATTTTAGCCACATACTATACAACGTATTCTTACCATCCACAGAATTTGAATCGCCATTGTCAAATTGCAATGTAAAACTCACCGAGATATCGGAATTAATTTTTTTCACCGCGATTAGTTCAGCGGATAATGTCTGCCGGTTGTCATTCAGTTTGGATTCTGGATATTTGCTGACCGAAACAATAAAACCTTTATTTTCCAGCAACGATTTCCATTCGTTGTATGATAAACTCCAGTTGAATCCGCAATTGACCCATTGTGCAGGGAACGGATCGCTATGGGTGATATACATGTGGTCGGCAGTTGAATTGTCATACCAGAATTTCATTCCATTTACCTTGTAATACGTATACGGTTGGTTCGTATTTTTGTCAATATTCGTGGCTCTTGTTCCCATCGCAGCCAATTCATACTCCGAGGTTTTGCCAAGCATAACGCCATACAACGGGAATAACGTGCAATCTCCGGTCCCTTCGGAAGATAGTGCTTGAGCCGTGTTCGGTTGATCAATACCTTTCACAGAAATGCTGTACAAAGTTTCGCTGGCATCAACAGAGCTTTTTCCACTGTACGAGAAATCCAGCTCGAATTGAACCGACACACCTGAATTCAGTCTTTTTTGAGCAGTAAATTTTGCACTCAACGACTGTTTTCCATCATAAAGTACACTCTGGGGTGCCTTTGTAATGGCTATGGCGTAGCCGTTTCTCTCAAAAAGATTTTTCCATCCATTATATGACAATTGCCAGTCGAACCCGCAGGCTTTCCAGGGTTGTGGAAGTGGATAAATCCCATTGACGATGTACATGTGGGTAACAATTGAATTATCGTACCAAAAATTTACCTCATTTACCTTGTAAAACTGATAAGAATTATCCTTTTGGGCATTCAATCCCATGTTGACCAGTTCGTTTACTGTGGTTTTACCAAGTGTAATACCAAATAATGGGAAGAATTCACATGTTTGAACATTTGTTTGTCCGCTGTAAGTTTGTGAGTTATCTTTCACGCAACGAACGTAAAATCCACTATGTTTATCAAATAAATCGCTGGTTATTCCATAAGTTCCATCATGGTACATGCCTCCGTACCAGGCCATCTCTTCACTACTTGAAGTTGCCGTCCAAAACATACAATGGGTGCCCAAAAACATAAAAGTCTGTTTGTATCTGATTCCACCGGCTAAAGCAGTAAAACCTGATACGTTTGTTGCGCCTTTATTAGGGCTGTTCCAGTTCTGAAAGCCTGTTTCTTTGAGCGGTCCACCTGCAAGAGTTACACCGCCAAAATAGCTGTAAAGTGTTTCGTATTCGTATTTGGTAGCAACATGCCAGCCTGCCGGAGCCATATTGCGGCTATCATTCACTGCATACCAGTTATACAGTTTACCGTATCTGGTTTCAAAACCGGCATCGTTGTTATAATCGCACCATGCACCCGAAGTAAAAGTTGCCCACGCCGGACCATCGGTGATATTGTTTATTCCATCACCGTTTCGGTATTTAGTTGTTCTCAGGTTTTCAGCCATCCATGTTTGATTACCGATTGTTACCGTTTTATAAACGTTACCGTCTATGTCTCTGACTGTTTGAGACGAAAGGTTCACGAGTGCCGAACAGCAAAAAGTGAACAATAAAAGTAAATTTAATTTTTTCATATATGCGCTTATTTGAAGAGTGCTATTTTATAAAAAACTAATATCAGCCTCCCGATAAGAGGCCAATATTAGTCAGAATGAATGTCTAAATGTCATGATATTATTTAAAAACAACTTTTCCAAGCCATAAATTCTTATCTTTTAAATCGTTGCCAATGTAGGTAACACTGTTTTCCGATTTATCAAGTGCAGGTATAAAATCGGTTCTGAGGAAATATTTCCCTTCTCCAAGTGTTTTAATAGCACTTAATGACGAACTACTTAAATCAATTTTAGTAATCCGAGGAAAATATATTGGAGTTGCATATCCTGAATACCAATCAACATCTGCTTTTACCTCAAGAATAGCCCAATAAACACTTTTTCCATCAGCTGAAGGATAAAAATTTTGCATCATGTCGTATATTTCGCTTTTTTTGTCATTATTCACTTTACCAATTCCGTATTGAGCTTTTATACTTCCGTTTTTATCGAAATGGAAACAAATAATATCCGTGTAGCTATCAATAAAATGTTCATTGAGTAAAACAGCGCTTTTCAACTGACCAGCAATAAGATAATCACCCGATGGAGTAACAGAAAAACTTTCAACACAGAATTTTTTGCCTTTATATGCACTTGCTCCCTTATCGCCGGGTGCAGTTTTGAATTTCGTTTTGATTTCAGAAACCGGAGTTGTCGAAGCAAAAACGAGTTTGTCACCGCTGAATTTTAGCAGATGGAAAAAATCCATAGTTTGTTCTGAAGATCTTCTCCAATACAAATCCTGCAAATTATTACCATCGGTAGCACCCGGATTGTAAATTGGACAATATTCCTTAAACACTTTTTCATAAGGATCTTTTGATTTTTTTGAATTTCCACAGAAGTAAATATCGCCATCCTTTTCGTTTACATCTGTAATAAGTAAAGCCGGTGCAGGACTGGTAAACTCAATTTTATGAATCAACTTTCCTGTCAGGTCGTAACGGAAATAAACATATTTTGAAGCATCAGATGTACCTTTATTCGGAGCAAAAACCAACACCACATCAGCTATTTCCGATGTGCCATTTACCATAGCCGAATAGACCAGAGAATATGAGCCGTTCAGATCCACAGGAATTTCTTTATACTCCATCTTTTCGTCCAGATAATAATCCAGAATAAGGAATTTATCGGCCTGAACCTTGTCTTTTGATTCACTTTTTACCAAAGCAAACAAATTAGTACGATCATCGTAGGATGCATAACCAATATATACTTTACCGTTGTCATTTTTTGGTTTTACGGTTTCTTTCGAAATTGTTTTCTTTTTTTGATAATATTGCCGGGTCTGATTCCATGTTTCCAGTCTTACTTCTTTGTAAATTTTCAGTTTCCTGCTAAGTACATCAAAGGAAGTAGATCCTCCAACATAAGCGGAATAATACACATTCTGTACATCTTCTTTTTGTACTTTAAATGTCTGTACATCTGCAGCTCCAATAAATTTAAGATTTTTATCAAAACTAAAATTCTCATAAGACATGACTTCACTTTTTTTGTCCAGTTTCATACGATAGAGAACGTTCATAGTTCCGTCATCGCCTTTTACAACATTAAACAAATGTCCTTTCTGAGATTTAGCCGAAAGTGGCTGAATAGTTTCTTTAATTTCCTGAGCACAAAGAGATGTAATAAAACACATCAAAAATGGAATAATAAATAACTGCTTTTTCATACTGAATAATTTTTAAATTTCCTACTCATTAGGCTTTTCGGTTTCGCCCGTTTTTTATAAGTGGTTACTGATTCCACTCACTTAAAAAAATAATAAAACAAAATTATATTTTTAAGTCACAATTTCTGTAAACATTTATACATGCTTACAAAATTAAAATATTTGATAATTATTTTTTAATAAATAAATCTGTACTTTTGACACTTTAAGAATCATTATAAATTTCGGTAATTTTTATAGTAAGTATTATTGGCGGTGGTCTTGGTAGCTTAACCCACAGACTTTTTAATGATTTCAGAGTGGTAGATTTTCTGAACATTGAACTCCCAAAGTCAATGCAGAATAAGCTAACTTATCACTAAAACAATTTTAAATTTTTTCGAACAAAACACCTTCCAAATCAGTTAGTTTATAAATATTTATTTAATAAATCAATATTATGAACTTATTGGAACAGCTAAAATTGCACACAAAAGTGGTTGCCGATACCGGCGATTTCGATTCCATGATTGCATACAAACCACAAGATGCAACTACCAACCCTTCACTCATTTATGCTGCATCTATGGATGCAAAATACAGTTCACTAATTGACAATGCTATCCAGTATTCTAAAAGTTTATCGAGTAAAAAAACAGTTCAACTCGGCAAGGCAATGGATAAATTGGCTGTGAATTTTGGTCTGAAAATTTTGGATATTGTGCCGGGGCGGGTTTCTACTGAAGTGGATGCGCGCTTATCTTTTGATACTAAAGCCACCATTGCCAAAGCGCATGAACTGATTGCACTCTATGAATCGAACGGCATTTCACGCGAACGTATTCTGATAAAAACAGCTTCAACATGGGAAGGAATTAATGCAGCGGAACAACTTGAAAAAGATGGAATTCATTGTAATCTGACATTGCTTTTTTCGTTGGCACAAGCAGTTCGATGTGCTGAAGCAAAAGTGACACTTATATCTCCTTTTGTGGGACGAATTTTAGACTGGTATAAAAAAGACCGCGGCGTTTCAGAGATTCCGGGAGCTGACGATCCGGGTGTAAAGTCCGTAAAAGAAATTTATGACTACTACAAAAAGTTTGATTATAAAACAATTGTAATGGGTGCTAGTTTTCGCAACATTGGTGAGATTATAGAACTCGTTGGTTGCGATGCTCTAACTATTTCTCCATCGTTACTAAAAGAATTGGAAAATACGGAAGCAGTTTTAGAAAAGAAGCTGGATGCCGGAAAGTCCAGGTTGATAGATAACATTAAACAAATCCAGTTGGACGAAAAATCTTTTAGATGGATGATGAACGAAGATGCCATGGCAACTGAGAAACTGGCTGAAGGAATACGGAATTTCACCAAAGATTTGATAAAACTGGAGAATCACATTTCAGAATTGCTTTAGGATTTTAAAACACATTCAATGAAAACTAAAATAATTCAACTAATTCTCATCACTTTCATAATTGCAGGCTGTACAAATGAGGTTTTCATGGTCTCAAATGAAGTTGTGTTATCTGGAATGAGTTTCAAACCCGATTCTTTGAGAGTTCCACTTGGAACAACTATAACGTGGATTAACAATGACCAAGCAACATACACGGTTACAAGTGATGCAGTTCTGTTCGACAGTGGAAATATGATTAAAGGGAATAAATACTCCTACGTTTTCTCAAAACCAGGTATATTTACCTATCATAGCAAGTATCAAAATGGCATGTCGGGAACAATTATTGTTCAATCGGACACTATTGTTAAAGAGGTTTCAATTAATCAATTTAGCTTTGCTCCTGCTACTTTAAATATTTCAACCGGCACAGTTGTGAGATGGACGAATAATGACCCGGTCACCCATACCGTAACCAGCGATGATGGAACTTTTGAAAGTGGACTCATGAATCAGGGAGCTATTTATTCGCACACGTTTAACACAAAAGGATCATTCCCTTATCATTGTCAACCTCATCCGTCAATGACGGCCACTATAATTGTTCAATAAGGAAGGACTTTCAAAAAAAAACAATTGTATTATCATTCTAAAATGGTCTTAACTCGATTTAAATGGTTTTGGACTAACTATAAATTCTCAAAAAAATAAATTTTATGTTTTCAACCAGTCATTTACACCCCATGTTGGTGCATTTTCCCATAGCTTTAGTCATTTTCGGTTTTATTGCCGAGCTTGCATTTCTATTTTTCAAAAAAGAAATAAGTCTCAGCAAAACAGGATATTATCTCCTTATTGCCGGAACATTGGCTGCAATGGCAGCATGGGCAACAGGGCAATCGTTCACGTCCGAAATGGATGGAGCTTCGGGCAAAATAAAAGAAATACATGAGTTGTTTGCAACAATCACTTTAATTCTATTATTGGTCACATCTGCTGTCAGAACCACTCTATTAATTTTAAAAAATGAGAATTCAAAACTCAAAATCCTTGCATTTATTTTTTATGGTTTGGCTGCAATTTCTGTTAGTATTACAGGCTATATTGGCGGATTGCTTGTGTACAATTATATGCTTGGCATTTAGACAATAACATTATCCAAATATCAAAATTATCTGAACCTTATAGTTGTTTTCTTGTTTTAATTCACAAAATTATCTATAATCAACTTTCACAAATTAAGGTCATGAAAAAAATAATACTCTCTCTTGTTTTCTGTGTATTTTGGGCTAATAGCTTTAGTGCTACTTTTAACATAACCAGTGTTGGTTTTACCTTTTCTCCAGCTACTCTGACTATTACTCAAAATGATAATGTTACGTTCACCCTTACAGCATTACACAATGCAATCGAAGTAAGTCAAACAACATGGGATGCTAATGGCATTTCTCCAATTATCGGTTTTTCTGTTCCATTTGGCGGCGGGTCACTTTCCGGATCACAGTTGGCAGTTGGGACTCATTATTACATTTGTGAAAATCATGCATTCTTTGGCATGAAGGGAACTATTATTGTGGAGCCATCATCTGCTGTTCCGGAAACAAAAATTGAGGATAATGTATTGATTTATCCAAATCCGGTGAAAGATAATATTACCATTCAACTAAATCCATCAACTTTAAAAGTAGTTGAAATTAAACTTTTTAATATTGAAGGAAAGCTTGTTAATATATTATTGCCAAAAACTGAGGTTTCAAGATTATTCATTCGTTCATTTCCATTGAATAACTTAGCCGGACAAGGCATTTATTTTATTCAAATTACTGAAAACGAAAAAACTGCGTATCAAAAAATTATTATCTTATAATTTTTAGCTTTTATTTAAGAAGAGAACGATTCTCAACAATCTTTCTCTTCTTTTTTGTAAAAATACCATTAGTTTTAACTCATTTAATTCACAGATATGAATAACTTTAAATCTATTCGGATACTTTTGATTTTGAACTTCGTTACCATCTTTTCATTTGGTCAGAATAAAGCTGATGCCGGAAACAATGCTTCAAAAGATGTGAATTATGTGGCTGATACTTTCTATTCAACCAGAGTGGTTAATGGACAATCAACTGAAGGTATAACCCAAAACAGGCTCGATTTCAGAATTGAGCATCGTTTTGATTTGATAAAAACCGGATTTCCTGAATTTTTTGGATTAGATCATGCTTATACTCTTTTCGGACTTGAGTATGGCATAAAAGACTGGATCATGGTTGGAATCAATCGCACATCGTCGACTCAGGCAATATCAGGATTCAGTAAGATTAGCATTTTGAGACAAAGTACGGGGTCAATAAATATGCCTCTATCGGTTTCATTTTTTATTGGATCGAGTTATGCCGGACTGCCAATAGATAATTCCGGTGTATTGGGCGACTTCTTTTCGCAGCTGAGTTACACAAGTCAGTTGCTTATTTCCAAAAAGTTTAACGATAAATTCTCTGCACAATTGTCTCCGGTTTGGATTCATCGCAACAAAGTAGTCAGCTTAACCAACAATAATGATATAATTGCTTTGGGAATATCGGCAAATTATAAATTTACCCCTACTCTATCGATTAGCGGAGAATATTATCCGGTCTTAAATCCTTCGGTTTATTACACTAACCAAAACTCAAACTCACTTTCGTTTAGTGTTGATATACAAACAGGTGGTCATCTTTTTCAAATCGTACTCTCCAATTCAACCGATATGATTGAGAAGAATTTTATAGGAGAAACTACCGGAAAATGGTTAAATGGCGATATTCATTTAGGTTTTAATATTTTGCGCAAATTCGATTTATAGACTTTAGCTAAAAAAACAAATAGAGGAAAGTCGGTTGATTTTCCTCTATTCATATCTAATATACTGATTCTAAAATTTTAATTCTCCTTTTTCTCAATCATTTCCGTAAAGCTCTTAGCCGCTTTTGTAAATTCGGAAGGAAGCAGAACAATGGTAGTTGTATTGTTGTCAATACCGATTTCGGAAAGCATTTGCATGCGGCGCAATTCCAATGCAATCGGACTGCCTTCCATTACAGTTGCACCTTGTGTGAGTTTGATGGAAGCTTCCAGTTCGGCCTCTGCCTTTACAATTCTGGCACGTTTTTCACGAATGGCTTCGGCTTCGCGAGCCATAGCACGTTGCATAGCTTCGGGAATTTCCACATCTTTCATTTCCACCATTTCAATTTTTATACCCCATGGTTCGGTAATTGAATCCACATTTTTTTGAAGTGTCGCATTAATTTGCTCTCTTTCACGAAGAACTTCGTCCAGCGAATGCTGACCGATAATATTGCGCAATGCTGTAACAGAAAATTGATAAACTGCTTTGTAATAATCGGCTACCTGAATGATGGCACTTTCGGGATTGGTAATTCTAAACCAAAGAACTGCGTTTACTTTAATGGTTACGCTGTCTTTAGTAATAGTTTCCTGTTGTTCCAAATCAACCGTTTTGGTACGAATATCAACACGTTGTTGCGCATCAATAAGAGGAATAATCCAATAAAGTCCGGGGCCTTTAATTGATTGAAAGCGACCAAGACGGAACACGATAGACCGTTGATACTCCTGTGCAATACGAAATCCGGAAAGAAGTACCAACACTAAAACGATGATAATAATAGTGATAATTTCCATTTTTATTAATTTTAAAGGGTTAAAGAACAGCTTTTAAATTCGCCTCAAATTTAAATAAAATATTTTAGTTAAACAGCATAAAAACCAAAAAAAATCGGTTGAAGTTCATTGCTGAATATCAACCGACAATTGAACTGCGACAAAGGAGAATTCTCCGACAGAATCAATTAACCAGCCGGAGCTTTGAGGC
>JBBQMQ010000062.1:0-12760 GCA_038329115.1 Bacteroidales bacterium | reverse complement strand
TTAACTACCTGAAAAAATCGCTACAATGCAAATTAAGTAATGAGTCTAATATAATGTCGTATTTTGAACGCAAAGCCGCTAAGTTGCAAAGCCGCTAAGAAAAACTTTTAAGTTTTTCTCTACCGACAAATCGGCATGTTTCATTTGCGTCCTTTTTAAATATCAGTTTGTCAGACAATTGAAAATTAAATTACTTTGCGACTTTGCGTTAATTTTTTATTTTGAAGATTAATTTTATTTTGAATATTTAAATTTAAACATCAGATTATTAGATGATTGAATGATTTTATAATGTGCCTTGAAATTACGACATTAAATTATTCCTACTACTTATTTATTCAAATCTACTCATAAATTAAAATATTTACTATATTTGTCATCGGATTTTGTGATTTGCCATAAATTTTAATTTTAGGTTAAACATCGGCAGACCGGTTCGTGAGAATCGGTCTGCTTTTTATTTTTACCATATTATAAGCACTCGTCCGGCATCGGAAGCAGGAAATTATGGACGGGAAAAGGTTCCTCATCCACTATAAAAAGTAGATAGCCGAAATTCCACTGATTGTATGTTGCTTTCCTGCAAATTTTTGCAAAAAAAGAGCCAATCATTTCTGATCGACTCTTTACCGTTTGGGTAAAAGAGGCGGTGGAAAACAACAGGACTGTGAAACTCCCCACCACCAATAACCGGAAGGATAAACAGAAAGGCAGTTTCTGTTTATAGTTGATTAGTTTGTCAAAAGCATGAAACCAGAAAATAGTTAAGGTTTAGTTGGTGCATGCTAAATTACTAACCCTAATTGAAATCTAATTGCAAAGATGCAGGCATTTCTATTAATTAAAGTTACATTTATTTTAAAAAAAGTTACATAAATCACAGATTTTTATTTTTTAAACTTTTGATTTCTGTCTTAACAGGATTGATTTCCGGCATAATACTAATCACTTCGTCGGGTTCCTTTTCTTCAAACGATTTTCGAATCCAACGGGGGATAATAATCACTCCCACAAGCAGATACATATAATAACTGATAACCCGCCAAATAAGGATAATCAACAGGATGGGACCGACTCCCAACGATAAGTCGTTGAAATATTCACGGAATGCAAATTCGCTGACACCGCTGCCTCCGGGCGTGGGACTCACAATCATCACCACCCACAGCAACAGTTGGCGTCCGAAAATAATGAGGTGATTACTAATCGGTGTAAAAGCCATAAATAAAGCATTTACCAATAGAAACCGCGACGACCACGACAAAGCAGTTGTTCCAAATGCACGCACCCAAAACCAAACCGATTTCTCGCGAATTTCGATGGAAGAACTTATTAGTGAAACGGCAAATGCATCCACTTTCGACCGGAAACGATGCAGGAAAGGCAATTTACAAACCAGTTGAAAGAAACCGGCAACTAAATCGGGTCGAAGGAATAATCCGACATATAAAATGACTGTCCAGGCAAAAAGAACTGAGTAAACACTCCAGAAAATAACTCCGATGGTGGAAGTAATAACCGAGGTTGCATTGAATAATTCACCCATCGGGACTAATAAAAACAGTATGGGGCAAATGATGATAAAGTAGAGTTCATCCAGAAATAAATTGGCAATCATGATGGCCGCACCTCGCCCGGCGTTAATGCCTTCTTTGTTGAGATACAGCACCACCATAGCCGATCCGCCCACTGCGGCAGGTGTTATTGCCGAAGTAAACTCATTTAAAATCTGAATATTGAAAGCTTGCTTCCACGATAAATCCCAGTCGGTCATGGTACGGAATCGCCACATCATACCGAAGTCTCGTCCAAAAATTAATAAAAATGCCAGCAGCAGAAACCCGATGCTCGAATAGGTAAAATGTACATTGGAAAACGATTTGACGTCAAACTCACGGATAAACAACCAACCGATTACCACTATCCCGATACCAATGGGAATCAGCACCTTCGACATTTTAAATGGACCTGCTTGTTTCATAGTTTATTTTCAATTACGACCCCTCTTTTGTTGAAGCCAATAAGCGTAATTCCTGGCCTAAACGAAACTTGCGGAATGCTGTCGATAAAAATCCAGATTGTTGATCATTGATGTATATTCTGAGTTCATAGAGTAGGTTGAATTTCAGACTCAATTATGGATTACAAAGATATATTGCCATAAACTCTACCGTTTACACAATGACCAAAAAAAGTTATATAAATCACGGATCTTATAACTTTACAAATATCCTCTCATCAAGAAAGACAATCTGTTTAAAAAGTAAAAAAAGTAGATGAGATTCAGAACGGATACCCGATGGCAATGTTCAAAATAAGGTTATTGCTTCGCCAGGTAGGGTCTGCAAAGTTGATTTGATTGATTACCCAGCGTTGATTATCGGGCAGCCAGGGTTTACGTAACGGCATTCCCACGTCGAAGCGCAGCACGAAGAACGAAACATCAACGCGCAGTCCAACACCTGCACCCACGGCAAGCTCGTTCATAAAGGTTGAAAACATAAACGGACTTCCGGTATTGGCCGGATTCGATTTCTGCAACCACACGTTTCCGGCATCCATAAACAATGCGCCTTTGAAAAAACGATAAATGGTGAAACGATATTCGGCATTCATTTCCAGTTTTATATCGCCGCCCAGTTGCAGAAAACCGATATTATTTCCTCGCTGATCGTACGTTCCCGGACCGAGTGAATTGATCTGAAATGCCCGGATGCTGTTCGGTCCACCACTGAAAAATTGTTTGCTGTAAGGCAACACCGACGAATTGCCGTACGATTGGGCAACGCCGCCATAGAACCGCATCACAAACTTGTCCTGAGGGCTGATATTGTAGTTTGCACGACCTTCGACACTTAATTTTGCATATTGTGAGTAGGGCGAACCAATTATTTTTAATGGGTTAGCGGGTGTCGCTTTTTCACCGCCGATTAATTTGGCAAGCGAAAACAGATTTCCGGCAGTCTCGGCAGAAAAATTAAAGTAGTATTGTATTTTCTTGCTTGAAATAACCTGTTCGTTGAATGTAAACGAGTAACTTCCACCAGCAATAAACTGTTCTTCATAGCTTTTTTTCAGAAATGGATTGGAATTCAGCAAGGCCAGAAAAGTT
This sequence comes from Bacteroidales bacterium, assembly GCA_038329115.1. Taxonomy (GTDB): domain Bacteria; phylum Bacteroidota; class Bacteroidia; order Bacteroidales; family Paludibacteraceae; genus Paludibacter. Next base: position 9,648 of record JBBQMQ010000062.1, on the reverse strand, counting down.
GCCGATTGATTTCCGAGTGAGGTATAACTGATATTGACCGGATTGAATTCGTGTTCGGTCATTAAATTTGTTTTCCATCTGAATCCGTATCCGAACTGAAACGTACTCATATCGAAATAATTAACCCGTTGCAGATAATTATAGGTAAGTGTAAAATTTGTTTTGGGAACATAGATACTGTTGGATTGTTTTATCTTAAACGGAACGAGAAAACGCGGAAAACTTAACTCAACCTGCGGATTGAAGGAATAAGAATACAGATTTTTGCTTACTCCACTCAGTTGAGCTTCAAACGATCCTGCCAAATTCAGTTTCAGCAATTCGGCTCCTTTAAAGGTATTTCGGTTCAGCAGACTCATATTCATCCGCGGTCCGGTGTAATTATTCGAACGTGAAACAAGGTCGAGTTCGGCGCTGAACGTATGTTTGGGCAGCGGCGTCATCAAAATGGTTACATCCAAGTATCCGGTAGCAGTAGTGTCGCTGTCGGTGAATTTCACTTGTACAAACTTGAAATTCCCCATCGACATCAACCGGTTGAGCGTGATGGTATGATTCTGGCGCAAATAAATATCGTTCTTCCTCAGATAAATTGAGCGGAGAATTACTTTCGGTGAGATTTTCATCACGGTATCACGCCCGAAAAACACAACGTTCTCAAAATTCACCACATTTTTCAACGTGTCGGTTGCTCCGGCATTCAGCGAGTAATTCTGATTGATATACACATTATTGATGCGATAAACCCTCAAAGCGCTAGGCGGAATGCTGTCTTTCAATGTCAGATGGAATGTAATGGTTTTTTCAACCGCTGACGTATCTGCTTTAAATAGTAAATAATCGGGATTGAAATAGAAATATCCGGAGTTTTTCAACAAAACATCGATTCGAATCCGTTCATTTTTCAATGTAGAAAGGTTATAATCTTCACCGTTTTTAATGAATGATCTATCTTTTTGTTCCAACATTATCCGGCTCAAATTTTCATCCGAAACGGAATAAATAAGATCCTTGACCGTGTACGGTTTATGAATACGACTGGTGTAAATTACACTTGCCGTCTTTTTCTGCTTAACGATTTTAAATTCGGTGTAACTGTTGAAAATGCCCATATTAAACAGCGAGGCATCGATAATGGCTGCCGTTGCTGCCGGTTTCACATTACTCATCAAAACAGGAGCTTCGCCTGTTTTACGTAGCCATTTCTGAAGACTGCTTTTCGGAGCCGGTCCGGCTGACATATATAAACTGAGTGCGGGGCGTATTCCAAAAATGGCCCAGTTTGGTTTTGGTCGCAAGGTATTTTCAGCAACTGTCTTCATCAGCTTTTTATTCTTAATCGTTTTATCAGGCGATACCAGTTTTATTTCCGCACCGGTGTACAGCTTATCGCCGGCAGGCAAATGGGAAAGGCCGGAGCAAGCTGAAAGGAAGAGAAAAAATAAGAAAAGAATGACCCCTGGAACAGACCTCACCCCTAACCCCTCTCCTTGAGGAGAGGGGGAAAAGAAGTTAGTTTTGTTTTGTATGATTGATTTGAATTTCATTTTTTCTTTTATAAAAGTAATAAATGCTCAGTTCTCCGCCAGCTGGCAGATTAGGGGTTCTTTGTCTTCAAGTCACCTTTAGCGGATTTAGGGGCAACTTCCTTTGTCTTTGCCTCTGCCTTTGCCTTCTTTCTCACCTTAAAAAAATTCTTCCATTTATTGAAATCCTTCACATACATCACGCCAACTCCTGTTTCAATTAATTGTCCGTCGATGGCTCCTTCATACTGATTATGCCGGAATCCCTTTAACCGAAAACTTCCATCTTGGGTCATTTTGTATTCTATCGCCACATCGCCGGTAATATCACTGGCCGAGTTTTGTTTGGCAGCTGCACCTTCTACATCAACTGTTCCGCCCAATTGTACGGACAATCTTTCATTAAAAAGTTGCTTCTTCACTCCTATTCCAACCTGCGTACGACCCTGCGCCTGACCGGTTTGATAATCATCGAATGATTGAATATCAAAATTTAATTCCACGCCAGGAATGAATTTAGAACTCATCTTATTTAATTCGCTCGATAAAAAATTTCCCACCGTCGATCGAATCAGCATGGAAGTTCCACTTGATTCTGTTTGCAGTGGATTTTCCTGAACAAAACGTCCCAACACCAGCAATGCAAAAACCTGTTTGTTTAATTCGGAGGCATCTTCATTCAATAAATTCAGTTTCTGATTCACCGCACCGCCCAAAATTCCTTTATCTTCAGGTTTTAATTGTATTTCAAAACTGATAACCGGCTTCAAAATATCTCCGCGCAATTTCAGAAAAACCAGAAACGGATAACGTTGTTTATAACCGCCCTGATCGACCGCACTTAAACCTGACATTTGTGTTGCCACAAGGTCAAAAGGCGCTGCACGAACAGAATAAGTGGCATCAATGTTTATCTTGGCATCCAATGGATCGCCGTTCCAAATGATGGTACTTCCGCTTACAATGTCGAACTTCTTTTTGATAACCGATTGGAGCGAAACGAGGTAACTGCCTTCATTCAGATTATACGCACCAGTCAGACTCATTTTCCCGCTTCGGTCCATGGTAAAACTTAATGCTGCTTCACCTTTTACCACCAGCGAGTCGGTGGAAGTCGGATCCATTAATAACCGCAGCGTTGCCTGTTTGTCCACTTCTATGATGGAAGTCAGATCAAATCCTGTAAAACTAGATTTTAGCTTTTCCTTTTTTCCAACTCTGTCAAGAATGGGATTGAGTTTTATCGAATCTTCAAATTCAACCACATCTTCGCCTTTGTCGGTGGTAAGTTTGTCTTCGGGTACGGCAAATGTAAAGTTGGAACCTTTCTTCATCTTCAACCGGGCATTGATAACCGGAAGTGACATCGGTCCTTTTATATCTATTTTGCTGTCAATAACCATGCGTCCGAAGAATTGTTTGTTGTCTTTCACCGTGGTATTGAACAGTGTAAAATCTGTGGTTTTTAAATTCAATCCGAAATTAAAATCACTGAATTGTTTCATATTCACAACGCCATCAATGGTGGCGATGTGGTTGGCAGGATCTAACATGGTAAAATTGTTGAAATAAAAGCCATCCGTTTTTAAAAGTATGGTTTCATGTTTCAGTTCCATGCGGGTATTCAGAAAAGCCGGATTCATAAAGGCATTGTTGAAAATCAACTGACCGGTAATTTCGGGCGAAGAAGTGCTTCCACCAATAGCGAAATCGCCCGACAAACTGCCCGATGCCTCCGTAACCTGACCCATTGAAAATGCTTCAACCGTCTTCATCGAAAGCGATTGAATCACTGTTTTTACATTCAGAGAATGATCGCCACCGTTTGGAATAAAAAAGCCGGAAGCCGTTAAGTTATTATCCTTGCCTGACAATTTTAAATCAATATCAAATTTTTCAGTAGTGGGGTTTGATGCTTTCAGAGCCACATTTCCAATGGGAACATTACGCACCACCAGGTTGGCAATCTGAGCATCAGCAATGATCCCGTACGAGTCGTTCACCCGTTTGAGCAGCACATTTCCATCCACTACACCTTTTACCAGACTCGTATCTTTTTCCACAATCTGCGAAAGATCATCCAGTTTGAAGTTTTTGATGCCAATGTTCAAATCATCATTGAATTTATCGTGAACGGAAGCAATATTAATCTGTCCGGTTGAATTATTGAAGAAAAGATGGTGTATCAAAAAACCGTTTGAACCGAATTCCATGTAATTATCGGCGGCAATATTCCAACGGTTATTCACCAGATAAAAATCGTTCGGATTAAGTTTCAGCTTGTAATTTGCTTTTTCCTTTGTGATTTCAGAACGTATCACCAACTTTTTGTCCAAGCCATCGATAGACGAAATATTGGCAAGTATCTTCTGATGCGCTATTTTTCCATCAAACAGAAAGTTGACAAATTTGATTTGAGAATTTGAAATGTTGGAACTGGAAATGGAATAATTCAACGCTGTCGAATCGGAATTCACATCGAAAGCTAAGTCATTCAGTTCGGTCGATCCATACACAATTTTGGGCATGTTCGCTTTCAGTTTCAGTTCGTTTTTCTGACTGTCAAAGCTTCCCTCAATAATTCCGGGTTCGAATTCCTTCAGTTCCGGCAATAAAACCTGCGAAAGAATGGGATGATTATGAAGCTGAATTTCAAACTTAAAGTTCGAAGAATCGCTTTTGTTAGGTTGTATTTTGGCATCCGAAAATGGAAAATACTTGTTCAGGAATTTACCCAGTTCGCTGGATAGTGCCGTGGGCGAAATGGTTCCGGCGTATTTCAACCCAACCAGCGCGCTGCTGATGGAGAACTCACTTTTTTTAGGTTGATTTATCGAGGCAAACAACAAGGAATCCAGCACATATTTCTTTCCTTTGTGAACGATAATCATTTTCGAAACGCCGGCATTTCCATTCAGTTTAGTTACCGAACCGCCATTTAAATCGGCTACTGCAACCAATCCGATTTTGGTGTCGGTTTTTGTCAGACTGAGCTTTTGAAGATCGGCTCCTTCTACATTCAGCAGAAATTTATATTGTTCCTGGCCCGGATTTAAGTTTACCAATCCGTCAAAATCAATTTTGGCATTCTCGTCATTCAGATTTACTTTCCCGGAGAATTCGCGACCCTTGACACTACCATCCACATTCAAATTGTGATAGGTGTATTTGTTGAGATAAAGTTTAGCAACATCCGCTTTGATAACGGCTTTCATTGTTTCCGGACTTAATCCGTGACCATTTATTTGAGCTGTCATAGAAACCGGACCATACATCGTTTTGTCTTTCATCAAACTTCCCAAATCGAAATTCGGAATATTCAAATCAGCGTCGAAATTTTCAGCCTGATCCAGCTTTGCAACCAAATGACCTGAACCAAAACTACTGTTCAAATCCACCTTCGTGGCAAAATCTTTCATCTTGCCTTTGAAAACAACCTTCATATCAATATCTCCGGGTAGAGAAAAGCTTTTGGGAAGATACGATCCGGCAATTAGCTGCATATCCTTTGCACCAGAAATCAGGTGAAGATTGGGAAAATCAAAGTTAGCAGTTTGTGCTTCCGGCAATCCCTTGATATTAAAATTAGTTGTCAATTCGGTTTTTTCGCCGGTGGTGACCATCAGATTTCTTCCGTTCAAATTATTGACCTGACCGGTTAGCACGCCCGAAATGGTGGTAATTGTATTCCGGTTTTTAAAGAAATCCAGTTTGGAAAGCGATGGATTGATGTAAAGAATATCGGAATTTTTCAAATAAGCCCGATTCAGATCAACATTCAACACAAGTCGGGGAAGGTCGTTTTTCAATGACTTCAACGATTCAAACTGCAGGTTTATAGTTCCTTTAATTGAAGAATTAGTTGTGTTCGCATTCAGGTTCTTCGCCGTAATGGACTTTTCATCCATCAGGAAATCGGTTGTAAAATTGGTGATAATAAATTTATTTCGGTCGATGGCATTGAATTTAAGAATATTGACAGCAGTTTTGGCAGTTGAATAATCGAGGTCTTTTGCTTCCAGCGTGAAATACCTAAAATACAGATGATTTGCATCAAAAGCATTCTTTATTGTAGGCGTAAAGATTACATCATAAGTCAACGAGTTTTCATCCAATTCAACATTACTGATCATCACTTTCCAATTGTTGGCAACCGTTTCAGCACTTACATCCGAAGTGGTTTTTGTTTCTGTAGTTTTATAACTGATGTCGCTTTCTGTGAGGTAAACTTTATCCAGAATTACCCGGCTATCCTGTAAATCAACCGTTCCTTCTTTTATTTCAAACCGCTTTATAACCGCCAGTGCCGATTGCTTACCCAGCGAATCCCCGAACATAACAGTTGAATTGTTAATTTGAATGTTGTTGGCCGTCACGGTTGGCAAAATACTTTCCGATTTTTTCCCTTTGGGGTTAGTGGTTGCTTTGAGAATCAGTTTGGCAGTTAAATTATCAACCAACAAATCATCGATGTTGAAAATCATTTTTTCAAGATCCAGCTTATCCATTTTCATTTCCAGCTTTTTAAAAGCAGCCGATACATTCATTCCACCAAAATCGTCATCATACCGAACCCTGATATTTTTTAGACTTATTTTGTCAATGTTGAATTTCCATGCTGATGGTGCTTTCGAGTCAACTTTCGTCTTGTTGGTGGTGTCGTTAAATGCCGTCAACAGAAAATTATAGTTGAATAGCGAATCGGTTGTAGTATTATGCAAATTCAGATTCACATGCTCCAACTCTATGAAGTTGACATTAATTTTATTCCTAATCAATTCGAAAAGTGCAATATTTACTTTCGCTTTTCCGGCATAAATAAGGGTGTCCTTTTTCAAATCTTCTAAAAACAAACCTTCGACAACAACCGATTTTGGAAAGGAAATACTGACATTCTTAATCTCCACTTTTGTATGAGTTTTCTTGCTCACAAACGAAGTCGCAGTTTGAATAATCTTTGTCTGAATAGATGGAATTTGTATCAGTGTGGCAATTATGGCGAATAAACACACAAAAATGAGAGCTACCCACAGGATAGCTTTCAGTATTTTCTTTACTATGGATTGCACTTTATTCATTAGTTTATTAAGTCGTATAGGACTATACTTTATAAGCCGGGTAATCCGTGTATCCTTTTTCGTCGGCTGTATAAAATAAATCCATTTTCAATTCCTTCGATAATGGCCAATTATTTTTCATCCTTTCCACTAAATCCGGATTATTGATAAACGGACGACCAAATGCAATCAAATCAGCCATTCCACTTTCGATATCGGCTTCGGCTCTTTCTTTATCATACCCACCCGAAAGAATAAGTGTGTTTTTAAAACGGGTACGAATAATCTTTTTAATTTCTATCGGTACTTTTGGAGCTCCCATGTACGAATGATCGACCAAATGAAGATAAACCAATCCCAGTTTGTTTAGTTTTTCGGTCAGATAGGTATACGTTTCATCAATTTCGGGATAATGAGGCATATCACTGGCTACACCGTAAGGCGACAAACGAATGCCTGTTCTTTCTTTTCCAATGGCATCGGCCACTGCAGCCGCAACTTCCAATACAAAGCGACACCGGTTTTCAATGCTTCCACCATAAATATCAGTACGAATATTGCTGATTGGTGAAATAAATTGTTCGAGCAGATAACCGTTGGCACCATGCAATTCCACACCATCAAAACCTGCTTCTATGGCATGTTGGGCAGCCACCACATATTCAATTAAAGCAAGCTCCAAATCATCATCATCCATTGCTTTCGGAACAGGAAAATCTTGCAACTGCTTGGAATCTGTCCACATCTGTCCGTTGGCTTTTACTGCCGATGGCGCGATTATTTGTGCTCCATCCGGTAAATTTAGCGAATGACCGATTCGTCCGGTATGCATAAATTGAATAAATATCTTTCCGCCTTTCTTATGAACTGCTTCTGTAACCTTTTTCCAACCTTCCACCTGTTCCAGGCTAAAACAACCCGGTATGCGCGAATAACCAAGGCCACTAGGCGATGGAGCAACACATTCCGTTATAATTAACCCGGCACTCGCACGCTGACTATAATACTCCGCCATTAATTCATTAGGCACATTGCCAATGGCTCTACTCCGGGTCATTGGTGACATTACTATGCGATTCTTTAATTCAATATTGCCTAATTTGGTAGCTGCAAATAATTTATATTCTTTCATGCTTCAATGTAGTATTTATGATTAATTGCTCAATAATAAGGCAATAAGGTACTACTTTAATTAATAATTTTCTACTAAGTAACAGGAACAAAATAATGCCCATTTTGATATCTTAATTAAACAATCAATTTTAAAAATAAGGGAAATTGCTAGTCGAATACTTTTTTAGTAAGGGCCTTCACTAATGTGTATATATACAACGAATTAATTCTGACATAATAATTTGTAAAACATTCATTTACTGTATTTTTTGTCTTGTTTCTTGGCTCTTGGCTCTTACGTTCTTAAACCCCTTAGTAGAAAATCATTAATCTCAACAAATTAAACCATATTATATGGCTTAATCTGCTGAAAATAATGATAAAGGCACACTTATTATATCGAACTCACGTTATTTTACTCTCTTTTTTCTCACCTTGACATAAATCCCGATAAGAATTACCAGAATGGCGATGCCTAAAATCAGGCCACCTCCCATTCCCCAACCATTTCCATATCCGTCCATCATACTATTCGCCTTGTTTTTTAGTTGGTACAACAAACAATGGTATGGTTGTGTTTTTCAACACATCTGCCACAGCACTTCCCATTATGATATTTTCCAACCATCTCCTGCTGTGTGAACCCATTACAATAACATCGAATTTCAATTCTTCGGCTGTTTTCAAAATCGTTTCTGAAATGTCACCCACTTTCACAATCGTTTCAATGGATTTATCATCCAAATGCTTCGTGACTTTATTCAGAAATTTCTGAGTCGAAATCTGCAAATCAGGCGTCAGGTCAATCTGAAATTCATGTAAATAATTATATGCTGAATAATAAACCGGTTGTTCCGAAATTACGTGAATTAAAGATACTTTAGCATTCAAAGCCTTCGCCAGTGCGTAGCCGCTTTCGACTACTCTTTGCGAAGTCTCATCATAATCCATTGCAATTAATACCTTTTTGATTTTGGTTGATTCCATTTTTATTATTTTTTACCATTATCATGCTTTTTATCATTGCCATGACCCTTATCATTGCCATGACCCTTATCATTGTCCCGACTCTGATCTCTGTCATTTCCCCTCATCTGAGGTTGTGGATTGGGAACGTTGTTTCTTTCCCTGTATTGAGGATTTGGCTCATTACGTCTTACCTGAGGTTGTGGATTCGGTCTGTTTTCCATGCGCGAATGATTATTTCCCTTGTAATTTTTATGATCCCTGTTCCAGTCGCGGTTGTTGTGTTGTTCTCCTCCACGATATCCTCTGTAATATTTCGTCCGGTGTTCGCGGAAATGGTTATAAGGAGAATTACCACGATAATCGTTCATCACTACTTTATATCCGCCGTATAGATCATAATTCCGGTATCTGGCAGGTAAATAAGTACGATGCACCCATCTGTTTCCCGAAATGTAAATAAAAGTTGAATTTTGTACATCATAATAAGCCTCCACATCAGGAAGATAATAATAACGAACGTCAGTGTATCCGCTAGGTCCCCATTGCGGAGGTGTGCCTAGATTCACTCTAACTGAAATTTGACTTGTAACCGAACCGGCAAAAGTCAACATCAATCCAAATGCAATTAATTTCAATGTCTTCATTGTGTTTTGATTTTATGTATGAATAAATTTTCACACTGCAAAGGTGAGAACTATTTTATGCGAAAGTGTTACACAATTTCTGAAAAGACTTACATCAATCACACATTTTTTTTGATTTACGATTTAAAAATGTACAGTTTACAATTGGATTATCAGTCAATTATAATGTCATTCAGGTCAAATGTCATTCTGTGTATATAATACCGATTGCAGAAATAATTCAGTCCAATGTCGACTTCGTCTAATTGTACTGTTTATTTCTTCCGTTTCACGGAATGTACCATATGCATCGGCATTATACCAAAGATGACTTTGGGCTGAAATAAAAGTTCATTTGGT
>JBBQMQ010000061.1:0-12902 GCA_038329115.1 Bacteroidales bacterium | reverse complement strand
AGGCGATGCCGGAAATTGGAATGTTGGATTTCAGGGTGGAGCTTGGAATTCTACCTTGCGTGGGCAAGTGCCTGTTGGATGGGGATTTAACTTGCAAATGTTCGAAGAATTTCCTTTTGTAGCGCAGTATTATAGTCGCACTGCCACAGCCAACGATGGTTTTGTGTCGGTTTCCACGCCATTAGGTTATGCGTATCCCGATGTTTTCCCAACTTCCTATTTACCTGATGCTGTTACCAAAACGAACAATTTAATGGACAAATTTTCGGTACACACCGTTTATGGTTACAAGCATTACAATGGGGCAGGATCTTCGGTTTATCGTGGCATTACCATTTCTAACAATTTTGATTTTGCTAAATTGGGGGCTTTTGCTCAAAATACGGGTGCTAATCTTACTTTTACCTTTGACCCGGCACTGACCACCCAAAAAAGTTACACCAACTATGGTGGTTTGTTGTTTAATCATGTGAACGATAATACATTTTACAACGATATTCGAAATTTGCAAACCACTGCCGACGGCATTATTAGTAAAATTCGTTTAAAAACAAAACCTTACTTTTTGCTCGCCGGCTATCAGCGTTTCAGGCAAGATGGTACCTTGGTGGATGCCAATGAACCCGCCGACATTACACTTTCTCGGTTGAAAGACTTGATGAATTTGATAAAAGCGAATACCGAAGTGGGTAGTTCGGTTGAATTTGTTACGCCCGAAAAATACACCTATTTACTTCGCAAATCGCTTGGCTTATCAACTGCTACGCCAGTAGTTGAGAGCAACGGACAAAAATTATTACTTTTCAAAGATGGCAATACTAAGTTGCAACTAAATTTGCAACTAAATGTTGCTGAGCTAGTTAAAGTGAACGTTTATGACGTTAGCGGTAAATCAGTTTATTCTTCGGATTGGAATATGGTGCTGGCAAACGATTTTAAAACAATTCCAATTAATAAAAAAGGAATTTACATAGTTCGTGTCTTAGGAAATGGAGTGAATTTGACTGGAAAAGTGGTTTTTTAAATGGTTGGTACCTAAATCCTCCGCCGGCTGGCGGAGACTTGAAGACGCAGTTTACCTAAAATAAAAAAAAATAAATTGATAAAGTAGAAATAGCAAATGAATAAATAGCAAATGGAAAAACGTTCTTACGCTCTCGACGCCCTTCGGGGTTTAGCCATTATTGGCATGGTACTTTCAGGTACAGTTTCCGAAAGTTTGCCGGCATGGATGTACCACGCACAAGTTGGTCCACGCTCTGGCTTTAGTTTTGATCCTTCGATTTACGGCTTAACCTGGGTCGATTTGGTATTTCCGTTTTTCTTATTTGCCATGGGAGCTGCATTTCCATTGGCTTTGGGTCGAAAGTTGGATAAGGGTGTAACTATCGGTAAGCTTATGCCGCAAATTCTGAAACGTGTATTTTTGCTCGTGCTTTTTTCCATTTCCATTTATTATTGCACGCCATATCGCCTAGCTGGCAATTGGAATTATGCATTGGCTTTGCTGGCATTCTGTTTGTTTTTTATGAGTTTTGTACGTCTCCCTAAACTGTCCGAAAAGCAAAATTCTTGGCTTAACGGGTCTGGAATTGCTTTGTTAACGGGACTTGTCGCTTTTAATGTGATTTCGCAACCTGATATTTTCAAAGAAGGTTTCAAACTATCTCACAACGATATAATTATTTTGGTGTTGGCAAATATGGCGTTTTTTGGAGCTGTAATTTGGATTTTTACCCGAACCAATATTATGCTCAGAATTGGAATAATGGCATTCTTTTTTGCTTTCAGGCTCACCTCCGAGCTGGATGGAAGTTGGAATCAGCTGGTATGGAATTTTAATCCGGCACAATGGTTGCCCGAAAACATTCAGTCGGCACTTTATTTACCAGCCGAATGGTTGTATCGAATGACATTTTTGAAATACTTATTCATTATTATCCCCGGAACAATAGCGGGCGATTTGCTCGTAAAATGGTTTTCGGATAATGACACAACAGATTCGTCACTTCCTTCAAAAACCAACATGGGATTAACGTTGACATTGATGCTTGCGATTGTACTGAGCAATTTAATTTGCCTTTATTCACGGTACTTGGAACTGAATATTGTATTAAATGTCTTGTTTGGATTTACTGGTTATTTTTTACTCCGCGCTCCAAAACATTCACTTACCCGATTGTATTATAGCTTGTATCAATGGGGAATATCCTGGTTGTTGCTTGGAAATGTCTTTGAAGCATTCGAAGGTGGAATTAGAAAAGACCATGCTACCATGAGTTATTTCTTTGTTACTGCAGGATTGGCTATATTTACCTTACTGTTTTTCTCCATTATTATCGACTTTTTTGGAAACAAAAAATTATTCCGTTATATTGTGGAAAGTGGACAAAACCCAATGGTGGCTTATGTAGCCGGTTCATTCGTCGTTTTTCCATTGCTTGCAATCTTCGGATTGATGCCGTTTATAAACGAATTATATGAAATTACGCCTTGGCTTGGACTGGTTAAAGGTTTAATTATTACTTCTGGCATGATGGCAATTACTGTTTTAACGGTTCGAAAAAAGTGGTTTTGGAAAACTTAAAATTCAATTCGTGTTTAGTGTTCATTGTTTAGTGTTTAGTGTTTAGTGTTCATTATTCATTGTTTAGTGTTCATTGTTTAGTGTTCATTGTTTAGTGTTCGTTAAAATAATTTTCAATATGAAAAAAAAAGGACTAATTTTTAGTGTCATTCTTCTTTTTTGTTGCACAAGTTTACAGCAAACCAATGCTCAGGTTCGTGGTGTTTGGGTTCCCGATCCTCAGTATACCAATGTGCTGAAATCATATCAGAATGTGGTAAATTTTGTTTCACTGCTTGATTCGTTGAACTTTAATTCAGTTTTTATAGTTTCGTATGCACTGAATAAAACAATTTATCCGAGCAAGGTTTTACTTGCCAATACAACCTATTCCAGCATTGATTCAACCAATATGCTTCAGCAATTTATGCCAAACTACAGCTTGGTACTAAAAAGTCCGACAGGTGATCCTGTGAAGGATTTGATAACCGAAGCTCACAAACGCAATATTAAAGTCTTTTTCTGGTACGAATTTGGATTTATGGCAGATATTAAGCCAGCTACAGTCGACAATAATCCTATTCTGGCAAAACACCCTTCATGGCTGGGTATTGGAAACGATGGGAAACCGGCTAGTTACAATAATAAAGATTTTTATTTTAATTCGTTCGATGCTGCTGTGCAAAACTATATGCTACAGTTAATTATGGAAGGCATAAAACGCTATCCGAATGTTGATGGCATTCAAGGCGACGATCGTTTGCCCGCCATGTGTATCAATTCGGGTTACGATAAAGTAACTGTGGCACGCTACAAAGCCGAACACAAGGGAAAAACCCCACCTTCCAATTTTAAAAATGAAGCATGGATGCGTTGGCGATTGGATATTTTGAATAAATTTGGAAAAACACTGTATCAAAAAGTGAAAGCAACGAATCCGAATGTGATGGTCAGTTTTGCACCAAATCCATATCCTTGGTGTAAGGACAATTTAATGCAGGAATGGCCTCGCTGGGTAAGCGATGGTATTTGCGATTTGCTTGCCGTACAATGTTATCGGTCGGATTCGACTGGCTTTAGTAACACAGTAAAGCAGGCTCAGTCGTATATAAAACCTGCAAAAGGTGAAACCCAACTTTTCGTTCCAGGAATTTTATTAATGGTGAGCGGAAAAATATCAGATGCGCAACAAGTGAAAAAACAAGTTTTAATAAATCGTGAATTGAAAACCAATGGTGAAATCTTTTTCTACAACGAAGGTTTAAAGAAACAAGAAGTAAAAGCAGTATTCAGAGAGTTATATCCTGAGAAAGCTATTTTTCCAATGAAAAAATTCAGAAATAAAAGTTTTGAAGAAAGCTAGAAATTTATATACACGAATTAATTAATCTGACATAATAATTTGTAAAACATTCATTTACTGTATTTTTTGTCTTGTTTTTTGGCTCTTGATTCTTACGTTCTATATAAAGCTTTTTTTAATTTAGGATTAATATTTTTAGTAAACCGGATTCAGGACTAGACAGTTTATTTTCCCCGTGTAACGGGATGTACCATATGCCTTCCTTAAACAAAATTTTCGTTACATTACAACCTGCATTAAACCAAAGATGTTTTTGGGATGAACTGATAATTCATTTGGTATAATATGCAAAACTGCAGCTTTGCTTCTACCTCCGATAGAGCGAAACTCCAAACCTCCCCAGGAAAGCATCAACCTAGGCGGATAGAGGTAATATTTTTTTCACCCTAAATTTCCATTTGATATTTCGATTTTTTCCGTTACATTTGCAAAAAAAAGGCTTGTAATCATGACCAAAAGGATAGTTTTAGTATTCTTGTCGTTTTTCTGCATAAGTATGTTCACTTATGGGATTGATGCATGGATTCGGATTAACCAGTTAGGTTATTTACCAACTGCACAAAAGAAAGCCGTTTTTATTAGTGAAACGCCACAAACTATTCAGCAGTTCAGCATTCACGATGCACTAACCAATAAAGAATTAGCTATTTTCAATACCGTTACTTCCCGGGGCGAATTTCTGAATTATAAAAGTTCCTACATTCTCGATTTCTCAGCATTTCATCTTCAGGGTGCATTCTATATTCAGGCCGGTCTGTTTTATTCACCAACCATTTTCATTAATAAAAACGTTTATCTGGGAAGTGCCGATTTTCTGCTGAATTACATGCGGGAACAACGAGGTGGTTACAATCCTGTATTGGAAACCACTTGCCATCAATTTGATGGGTACGAAGTGTATGGACCGGAAGCCAAACCAATCGAAACGAGAGGAAAATCAACTGTTAGTTCAGGCAAAAGCTCAACGGGTTCAACCATCAGAACTTCAGAAAGAAAGAATCGTTCGGAAACCGCAGAACCAGCCAAACCAAAATTTGTAGATGTTCGGGGCGGATGGCACGATGCATCGGATTATCTGCAGTACGGCACAACTTCGGCAAATGCTGTTTTTCAGATGCTCTTTGCCTTCCAAATGAATCCGACAGCCTTTGCGGACAAGCACGATGCTGCCGGAAGGAACGAATCAAACAATATTCCGGACATATTGGATGAAGCAAAATGGGGGTTGGACTGGCTAATGAAAATGTATCCAACGAAAGACACGTTGTATTTTCAAATTGCTGATGACCGCGATCATGCATCGTTCAGATTGCCGTCCGAAGATAAAGTGAACTACGGTTGGGGTGACGGCACAGGTCGTCCGGTATATCTGGCAACCGGAAAATCGCAGGGTTTGTTTACTTATAAAAACCGGACGACGGGAATTTCATCCATCGCCGGAAAATATTCGTCGGCGTTTGCATTAGGTGCCAACTTACTCGAAAAATACTA
Source organism: Bacteroidales bacterium (assembly GCA_038329115.1). Lineage (GTDB taxonomy): Bacteria > Bacteroidota > Bacteroidia > Bacteroidales > Paludibacteraceae > Paludibacter. The sequence goes on along the minus strand of JBBQMQ010000061.1, from coordinate 7,482 downwards.
TCCTGCTTTTGCTGACAGTCTGATAATTAAAGCACTTGATGCTTATCAGTACGGAAAAGAAAATCCCGGAGTTTGCCAGACTGCACCGGGCAAATCGCCTTATTTTTACGAAGAGGAAAACTGGGTGGATGATATGGAACTGGCTGCCACGCAGCTTTACAGATTGACCTATAAAAGTAATTATCTGAAAGAAGCTGCCGATTTTGGTCGAATGGAACCGGTTACGCCGTGGATGTGTTCAGATACGGCACGCCATTATCAGTGGTATCCGTTTATCAATCTGGGTCATTACATGTTGGCTAATGTTGAAAATCCGCGCTATCAAAAAGAATTTCAGGAAAATTTGCGCAATGGAATTGAACGAATAAATTTGCGGGCTTCCGAAAATCCGTTTAATATGGGCGTTCCGTTTATCTGGTGTTCAAACAATTTGGTGGCAGCACTGGCAACTCAATGCCGTTTATATCGCTCTATCACCAACGATTCAACGTATCAGGATATGGAAAACTCATTGGTCGACTGGCTGTTCGGTTGCAATCCGTGGGGAACAGGAATGATTGTAGGACTGCCAAAAACCGGTGACACCCCTTCTGATCCACATTCTGCATTGTGGCACAATAAACAAATTCCAATCTCGGGCGGGCTGGTCGATGGTCCGGTAAACAAGAATATTTATGGCGGTTTGCTTGGAGTTCATCTATCAAAACCGGATGCATATGAACGTTTTCAATCGGATTGGGCCGTTTACCACGACGATTATGCCGATTATTCGACCAATGAACCCACGATGGATGGAACTGCGTCGCTCACTTATTTACTTTCGGCAAAACAGCAGGATGGTGTGCCTGAAAAAACATCGGACAAAAACGTTTACACCTGCGGAGGAATTACCCGAACTGACACTTCAAAAAAACAAATCAGCCTTGTATTTACCGGACATGAATTTGCCGATGGCTATAAAACCATTCAAAAAACACTGAAAAAGCTGAATATAAAAGCGTCGTTCTTTTTTACCGGTGATTTTTACAGAAACAAAAGGTTCGCAAGCATTATCAAAGGATTACAAAAGGATAATCATTACCTGGGAGCTCATTCTGATAAACATCTCTTGTATTGTTCTTGGCAAAAGCGAGATTCCATGTTTGTAAATAAATCCCAGTTCTTAAACGATTTAAGAGGAAATTACAAAGCCATGGAGAAATTCGGAATTGAAAAGAATCAGGCTCCGTTCTTTCTGCCTTCGTACGAATGGTACAACGACAGTATCAGTCAGTGGTGCAATGAAACCGGCTTACAGCTTGTCAATTTCACTCCCGGAACACTTTCCAATGCTGACTATACAATTCCCGAAATGCGTTCGGGGTATTATTCAAGCATTGAAATTTTTAACAAAATTGTTCAGGTAGAATCAAAGGATGGATTGAATGGAAATATTTTACTCTTTCACATCGGCACAGATAAACGCCGCCAGGATAAATTCTATACGCGACTATACAGTTTATTGATTCAATTATCGAAATCCGGGTATGATTTTGTAGATCTATATAACTCAACCGATATGGCAGATAAAGTAACTATCAGTTTGCATGGAAAGAATCAAAACGAGAAAGACAAAAAGGAGAAAAAACAAAAAAGGAAGAACTGATTTGTTCTTCCTTTTTATTTGCATTTTAGTATGGGTGGAGAACGGGGCTCGAACCCGCGACCTTCTGAACCACAATCAGACGCTCTAACCGACTGAGCTACGACCACCATGTTTTGCGAGTGCAAAGATAATACAGCAATTGAATTTTAGCAACACTTTCTTTAAAAAATTCAATCTATTTTTTCAATACATTAGATACCAACACTTAAAGCCTGAAATTAAATGAATTATTATATTTCATCACCCGAATTAGACGCCCGGATTAAAGAAATAAGACTCAAAATCCGTTTATCGATGAATGGAATTGTATCCGAACAGATGATCCAGGGTGGCATTATTTATAAAAAAAACTATGGCGTTTCTATTCCTCGCATTAAAGAAATTGCTTCAACTTATACTCCAAATCACGATTTAGCGCAGCGACTTTGGGATCTCAGCATACGTGAAACCATGATTATGGCAACCTTGCTGGAACCAATTGATAAATTCACTATTGAATCGGCAACTAAATGGGCGGCAGATTTTGATCAGATTGAAATTGCCGAACAAGCAAGCATGAATCTGTTTTGCAAGCTTCCATTTGCTCCCAAAATTTCCTGTGAATGGGTTCAATCCGAAAAAGTTTGGGTTCAGATTACCGGATTCATCCTGGCTGCAAGAATTGTAACCAAACTAAATGCCGACGAAATAAATGTCCTTATCAAAGCGGGAGTAATGCTCTCAATTTCTGACAATTTTCATTTTTATAAAGCAATTGCTCTATGTTTAGCCCGTTTGTGCCGAAAGAAAAAAAAGAAGTGGCAAGCAGTATTTTAAAAGATATAGAACAGTTTTCAAACTCATCGCTCATCTCTCAGCAGTTTATTTTAAAAGAAGTGAAACAAGAAATATTATTTTTAGATTTATTATAGCATTAAATAATGTAAAAGTAGTACTTTTGTTGGTCTTAACTCAAAAAATGAAAGAAGAAGAAGATTCATACGAAGCGATTAAAGATGTTTTTTCCGAATATTTAAAAAAACATCATCATCGCAAAACTCCGGAACGTTATGCTATTCTGGAGCGGATTTATTCGTATGAAGCACATTTTAATGCCGATATTTTGTATAATCACATGCAGGAAAATTATCGGGTAAGTCTGGCAACGGTCTATAACACGCTGGAACTATTGCTCGAATGCCGCTTAATTATCAAACATCAACTCGGCGGACAGTTTGCTCAATACGAAAAAGTTTTTGGTAACAACACTCACCATCATTTGATTTGTACAAACTGCGGAAAAGTAAAAGAATTTTCTGATAAACAGATACGTGTTGCCATACAATCCAAGCAATTTGCACATTTTCAGTCGACACATTATTCACTGTATTTATATGGACTTTGCAGCAAATGCAAGTAAGAACTCAGAAGTTTATAACACAATAAAAATTAGCTCATTAATTAAAAAAGAATGAAAGTAGATGTTTTATTAGGTCTCCAATGGGGGGATGAAGGTAAAGGAAAAGTAGTAGATGTTCTCACTCCGAATTACGATCTTATTACCCGTTTTCAGGGTGGACCAAACGCCGGACACACCTTGGAGTTTGAAGGAAAGAAATTTGTTTTACGTTCTATACCTTCCGGAATTTTTCAGGGCGATAAAATAAATGTTATTGGTAATGGCGTAGTGCTTGATCCGGCTTTGTTTAAAGCGGAGGTTGATGCACTTGAATTGTCCGGTCATCCGCTCACCGAACGATTAAAAATATCAAAAAAAGCCCATTTAATACTTCCCACACACCGGTTGCTTGATGCTGCTTACGAAACAGCAAAGGGTGGTTTGAAAATTGGCACAACAGGAAAGGGAATCGGTCCCACTTACACCGATAAGGTAAGCCGAAATGGCGTTCGTGTTGGCGATATTCTTCATAATTTTGAAGAAAAATACAGTGTAGCCGTCGCTCATCATAAAGAAATTTTAAAGCAATACGATTTTGAATACGACTTACCGGCCTTGGAAAAAGCATGGTTTGAAGGAATTGAATGCATTAAACGTTTTGAGTTAATTGATAGTGAGCACTTTGTGAACAGCGCTCTGAAAGCTGATAAAAAAGTTTTAGCCGAAGGTGCACAAGGAACTATGCTGGACATTGATTTCGGGTCATATCCTTTTGTTACTTCTTCAAACACAATTTGCGCTGGAGCTTGTACCGGCTTAGGAGTTGCTCCGGGAAACATAGGTGAAGTTTACGGAATTTTTAAAGCATACTGTACCCGTGTGGGCAGTGGCCCTTTTCCTACGGAATTATTCGACCAAACCGGTGACGAAATGCGTAAAATCGGCTTTGAATTCGGGTCAGTAACCGGACGTCCGCGTCGTTGTGGCTGGATTGATTTGGTAGCATTGAAATATGCTGTAATGATAAACGGCGTAACTCAGCTTATCATGATGAAAAGCGATGTGATGGACGCATTTGAAACTATAAAAGCATGTGTTGCTTATAAAATTGACGGACAAGAAACAGAACAATTTCCATACGATCTGAGTGATGGTGCAGAACCTGTATTTGTTGAATTGCCGGGTTGGAAAACCAACATGACGCAAATGCAAAGCGAAGATGAATTTCCTGAAGAATTCAATGCTTATATTAGTTTTCTGGAAGAAGAACTTGAAGTTCCTATTAAAATTGTATCCGTCGGACCAGACCGAGAACAAACTATTATCCGGTATCAGGAATTATAAAATTCAATAATACTCTTTAAAATTAGAAACAACATCCATTTGGGTGTTGTTTTTTTATTGAAATTAAAACAACTCACGAATAATGGCTTTTTGCAATCAATTTAAGCTATTAGATTGTTATTATTACAATGAAAAAAACTATACTAAGCCTGTTGTCATTAATTGTATTGATTAATTCAATAAATGCGGCTTCCCGCAGATTTAGGGCAACCTACCGCAGTGATCCTTCTACTACAATATCCATTGGATGGGATCAATATTCAGGGTCATCACCTGTGTTCTATTACGGTACTGTTGACCATGGTATAAACTGGAATTTATATCCCAATCAGGCAGTGCCTGTTATTTCAAATACGGAAGCAGGTATGAATAATACTTTTGTAAGACTTTCGGGATTAGTTCCCGATACTGAATATTATTTTGTGGTAAAAGATAATGTAGGTACAAGTCAGCGATATTCGTTTCAAACTGGTTCAAACGATCCGACGAAACCGATTTCGTTGGTATGCGGTGCTGATACCCGAACCGGTATTGCCCAACAAATAATAGGGTTTAAACTGGTTGCAAAGTTACGACCACAAGCAGTAATTTTTGGTGGTGATTTTACAGATGCAGGTTCTGATAGTGAGTTGCAGCAATGGTTTGACAACTGGCAACTTTCAATTACTGCTGATGGACGTCTTATTCCAATTGTAATTGCTGAAGGAAATCATGAATATTTACCGGCAACGACAAATTTGTCGAATTTATTTGATATTCCAAACGATGGGATTGATTTTCATAATAATTATTACTCAATTTCTTTTGGAGGATCACTCTTGAGAGTTTACAATCTGAATTCAAATATACCGGATCTGCCAACTCAGACAAACTGGCTGAAAAATCAATTGATAAGTTATGCCGGTGCAACCACGTGGAATATGGCACAATATCATTTGCCGGTAAGACCAACCAGTTTTGGTAAATCGGATAATCAGAATGAATATAATCAGTGGGTTCCGCTTTTTGAACAATATGGTGTGAAACTGGTTCAGGAAGCTGATGCACATCTTTTCAAAATAACATGGCCAATTCTGAAATCATCTGCTACGGGTAATGATGAGGGCTTTATCCGTAACGATATGAACGGAATAGTTTATTTTGGTGATGGTGGCTGGGGTGCACCCTTACGAATTCCCGATAACCCGAAATCATGGACACGGGGGTTTGAATCTATTTATCATTTTTCGCTGATTCATTTCTATCCAAATAAAGTGCACCTTTTTACAGTAAAATTTGAAAGCGAGCCAAATATTCCGGCACTTACCGATGCAAATCGAATGAGCGTTCCATATCAATTGTCTTTGGAAGATCTAATAGACAGGAATGGCATTAATTCAGGCGATTACGTAACTATATCGAAAGTTGGTTATCCCTATGTAACCATTGTTGAGCCACAAAGAAATCAAATTTATCTAACTCCGCAAACCATTACAATTAAAGCAAATGCTTCATCTACTACATCAACAGGAATAAAGCAAGTAGAATTCTTTGTAAATAACACAAGTGTAGGCATTGACACTTCTACTCCATATCAGATAAACTGGCCTATACCTTCAGTTGGGAACTACCATTTAACGGCTAAAGCAACCGGGAATAATAACAATGTTGCTGATTCTCAAGAGATATTGCTATTTTGCGGTGATTTGACAACATCTTTAAATGATGATACTGATAATACTATAGCGATATTCCCTACCATTGTGACTGATTATTTGCATGTACGGTTGGGAAATAGTGATAATATCTCAACTATCAGGATCCTGGATTTAAACGGAAGAATTTTGAGTCCTTCACAAGAATATCAAGGAGATAATTTGCAAATTAATATGGAAAATTACAGTCCTGGCTTATATGTGGCACAGATCAGGAATAAAAATGGTGTGAAAACATTCAAAATTATCAAACACTGAAAAATGTAAGCTCAATTCAGGATAAGAAACCAACTACTCTGCCAATTTGTCAAATGGCAAGAAATTTGATATAACTTTATCACTAACAATAAAAAATTAAATTATTATGTTATTCGGATATATTATTTTCGGTATTTTTGCTTTAATCAGCTGGTTAATTCAAAATAATTTAAAATCTAAATTCCAACGTTATTCCAAGATTCCTATTCCACGCGGAATGACAGGAAAAGATGTGGCAGAAAAAATGCTTCGTGACAGTGGGATTTATGACGTGCAGGTGATTTCAACAAATGGTCATTTAACTGACCATTATAACCCTGAGACCAAAACCGTAAACCTGAGTGAAAATGTTTATGCTTCGAGCAGTGTTGCTGCAGCAGCTATTGCGGCTCACGAATGTGGTCATGCAGTGCAACATTCTTTAGCTTATGCTCCACTGACATTGCGGTCAAAACTGGTACCTGTTGTAAGCTTTGCCTCCAATTGGATGCAATGGGTTTTACTGGCCGGAATTATTTTTGTTCAGTCTTTTCCTCAATTATTATTGGCTGGAATCATTATGTTTGCAGCCACCACTTTATTTAGTTTTATTACTCTTCCGGTGGAAATTAATGCAAGTGCCCGTGCATTAACCTGGCTAAACACAGCAGGAATTACCAACTACGAAACTCATGATCAGGCTAAGGATGCTTTAAAAACAGCTGCTTATACCTATGTAGTTGCAGCACTCGGTTCATTAGCAGCCTTAGTTTATTATATAATGATCTTTATGGGCGGAAGCAGGAGATAATGCGCTAATATGTTAATATATAAATTAATTAATGAGGTGATAAAGTTTTATTTCCTCATTTTTTTTACATTTATATGACTTTTCAGATTTGGAATAATTTGTTACCTTTGCAACTCTAAAAAATGGCTCCGTAGCTCAGCTGTATAGAGCGTCAGATTCCGGTTCTGAAGGTCATGGGTTAGAATCCCATCGGGGTCACAAAGTGAATGTATGATAATCAGTATTTTAAGCGGTTGTAATTGGATTACAGCCGCTTTTTGCAAGAATCAGCAAAGCCAAGATACATGATAAGAACTTTTTGGAATACCTAATTCTACCAAATGGAAATTTGATAGTCTTCGACAAAGCCTACAATTATTACGTGCAATTTGCA
>JBBQMQ010000060.1:0-13012 GCA_038329115.1 Bacteroidales bacterium | reverse complement strand
GATACGGAGTTAGGTTATAAATTTCATAACGATTTTCTGTCGGTGGGCGCTAATGCATATTTAATGATGTATCGCAATCAGTTGGTTCTGACTGGAAAAATAAATGATGTTGGAGAAGCTGTTACAACCAATGTTCCATCTAGTTATCGTGCCGGCATTGAATTGGTGGGGAGCGTAAAGCCATTTAGCTGGTTGCGTTGGGATTGTTCTGCTACAATAAGCAGGAACCGCATTTTAAATTTTGAGGAAACAGTGAATGTTCTTGACTCAAACTGGATTGCTACTGGAAAAAGTATTAGTACAGTTTATCATAATGCGCCAATTGCATTCTCACCCAATTTATTGGCCAACAGCATGATTACTTTTACGAAAGGAAATTTTGAAGCAGGATTGCAATCTGTTTATGTAGGAACGCAGTTTGTAGATAATACCGGAAAAACTGATCGCAGAATGGCTGATTATTTTGTCAATAATCTTCGATTGAGCTATTCGCTGCCCGTAAATGGATTACGTGGAGTTGGTTTGACGTTATTGGTAAATAATATATTTAATGCACAGTATATAAGTAATGCTGCAAGTTATCCAAGTATTTCTGAAAACACAAGTAATCCTGTTTATGACAAAAATACTCCCGTGAATAATGATTTTTATTGTTTTCCACAAGCCGGAATAAACTTCCTTGCTTCTGTATCTATAAAATTCTAATGGCTTTCAAACCTGATTCATTTCAGGTTAATATCTATAAATATCCGTTTTTCGCAAAAAGCTGCTTCAAATTGAAGCGGCTTTTTTCATTTCTTCAATTAACAAAAAAATATGTTATACAACACATAAGTCAAAATAGTCCAAAAAAGCTTTTGTACATATAAAACTATATTGTAATTTTGGTCGACCAAATTATTGGTAGACCAATTAAACCAATAGGCTAAAAACAAAAATAAGAAAAATCAAAAGGTAAGTATAGAATTAAAAATCAAATCAATACGTAAATGAAAAAAAACAAAACAAGCAAACGATTTCTAAGAAATGTATCGTTACTGTTCGTATTATTATGTATGAACATTATGGGTGTATTTGCACAGGTAAAAGTTATTGGTGTTGTCATTGACAAAAACAAAGAGCCACTTATTGGTGTGAATATTATTGTAAAAGGAGAATCAACAGGAACGATTTCAGATTTTGAAGGAAAATATTCAATTCAGGTTCCAAATTCTAATTCCTCATTAGCATTTTCTTACATTGGATACAAAACAGAAGAAAGAGTTGTAGGAAAAAACAGGCTTATAAACGTAGAGATGGAAGAGGATTCCAAAACTATTGATGAAGTAGTAGTTGTAGCTTATGGTACTCAAAAAAAATCGCATTTAACAGGCGCTGTAGCTTCCCTGAAAAATGATAAACTGGACGAAATTCCTGTTTCTCAGCTGGATCAGGCATTACAGGGGAAAATGGCAGGTGTTCAGATATTGAATACTGATCCGGAAGCAGGAGAAGCGCCCGTAATTCGTGTTCGTGGTATGGGTTCAATTAGTGCTAATACTACTCCTCTTATTGTTATTGATGGTTTTCCAACACCCGAAGGTCTTTCTACATTAAATATGGGTGATGTTGAATCTATTGAAGTTTTAAAAGATGCATCATCAGCTGCCCTTTATGGTTCACGTGCGGCAGGTGGTGTAATATTGGTAACTACTAAAAGTGGAAATGTAAATAAACCAAAATACAATTTCAAAATGTATACCGGTATCAGAAATGCTTTAAAAATGCCTGATATGTTGTCAACCGAACAGTACACCCGTTTATTAATGGATGAAGCAAAATTAAGAAGAATGGATCCATTAGTTGATGGTACTGCTGCAACCATGAAATATAATTTAATTACAACCGGCGAAATGGCGTCCTATCTTTTATTAAAATACATTGACCAACCAACTGACTGGGTGGGAGATGCATTACGCACAAATGGAACAAATAATAATTTTCAATTATCAGCTTCTGGTGGTGATAAAAACCTGAAGTATTATATTTCAGGCATTTACACCGGCGAAAATGGTATCATGAAAAACAGTTCGTATGACAAATATACGTTCAGAGCAAAACTGGATGCCAATTTATCAAAAAAGATTAAAGTCGGATTCAATTTGGCACCAACTTATAGCCACAAAGAAAATCCCGGACTTGATCTTAATAACTATGGAAGATATCCATCCTGGTTACCTCTCAGGCATAATCAGGCTACCGCTTTGTTAACAGGAAAAACAATTGGAGAATATGCCACTCAATCAGATTTTAATGGAACCATTATTGCGGGCGAGGGTATGGATGGTGAATATTGGAATGTGACCGGAGCAAATCCGGGCGGATCAAGCCAGCAAAACCCGACTTCAATTCGTGAACGGACACAGACATTGACCGATGATTATAAACTACAGAGCAATGCATACGTGTCGATAGAATTTCTACCCGGTTTGATTTTTAAAACTTCAAACGGTGCATATCTTGCCTATCGCGAATACAATAACAAACAGAAATCATCTGCTACAACATTTGGAGCACCAAATCAGTTAAGACGTCAAATGATTTTACATTCGGAGATGTTGTCAGAAAACACATTAAATTATACCAAGAAAATCGGTAAACATGAATTTGGAGCACTTGCCGGATTTACATATCAGTTAACAGGGAATAAGTATAATCAAATGTATGCTACAACTTTCCCGGATGAAGATTTATTGTCTTATAATCTTGCATTGAATACTGTAATTGATAATCCATTAGCAAATCCACCCGTTGTTGGTTCTACAAGTTATTATTTTACCGAAGCTTTAATGTCTTATCTCGGACGTATAAATTATTCCTATGCAGGCAAATACCTTGCTTCGGTAAGTATGCGTGCTGATGGAAGTTCCAAATTTGCTGCCGGTCATAAATGGGGAACATTCCCTGCTGGCTCAATTGGTTGGCGTGTATCTGAAGAAAGTTTTATGAAACAGTTCGACTGGATCTCCAATTTGAAAATCCGTGGTAGTTTTGGTTTGACCGGGAATAATAATATTGTTCAATACGCCTATATGAACCTTATTAATACCAATAATTATGTTACAGGAAGTGGAACAGGGACTTTGATTTCAGGGATGTCTGCCAATGGATCTTCACTTGGAAACCCTGATATAACCTGGGAAAGTACGCAGGAAGCAGATTTTGGATTGGATTTGGGATTATTTAATAGTCGGGTAAATTTAACTGTGGATTATTATGATTCAAATACAATTCAGTTATTGCTTCAGGAACCAGCAATGGCTATTACCGGCCATCAAATGTTTTGGAACAATGTAGGTAAGGTAAACAATAAAGGGTTGGAATTTGAACTAACAACAACCAATATTGATACAAAAAACTTCAGCTGGAAAACTTCAGCCAACTTATCTACCAATAAAAACACATTATTAAATTATGGAAAAATAGATCATGTTGATAATTTTGGTGAAAGAAATGAAGTATATCGCGCTATTATAGGACAGCCTGCTATTCAGTTCTTTGGATACAAAAGTGATGGTGTATATACTTCATTTACGGAGGTTGCAGCTGCTAAAGCAGTGACTGATGCCAACGGAGTTCCATTTAATTATACAAAATATGCTCCCATCATTGGTGGTTTAAAAGTAGTAAATGTAAATGGAGATAATGCAATCAATACTGATGACCGTGTTGTTTTAGGAACTCCATTCCCTGATTTCACCTGGGGTATTACCAATACATTTAACTTGAATGGTTTTGATTTAAGTTTTATGTTTCAGGGGGTTCAGGGTGGTTTGTTAATAAATGGAAATATAAATTACAATGAACAACTTCGTGGTAACATGGCATATTTAAAAAATCGTTTTGTAAGTCCTTCCTTCCCCGGCGATGGAAAAACTGTTTATTCAACAACTACAAACGGTGGCGATTTGATGTTAAGTGATTATGCTTTAGAAGATGCTTCTTATGCAGCCTTACGCGATTTGTCATTGGGTTACACAATACCTTTAAAAATGGTGAAGAAAATTGGATTTAGTACAGCCAGAGCTTATCTTTCTGGTCAGAATTTATTGTATTTTATGGGCTCCAATTACAGAGGAATTAACCCGGAAGCCCGTAAAGAAAGCATAAATCCTGCTGATAAAGATTTTTCACCTAATCCACAGGATAACAACAAAAATCCATTACGTGATGGTTATCAGAGAGGTGCTTTCCCACTTAACAGAACTTTCACAATTGGCTTTGATTTAACGTTCTAATTCACATGTAGTCTTTAAAAAATAATGAAAATGAAAAATAAAATAGGAATTTTAATAATGTTGTCTGCTCTCTTTGCTTTTACGTCCTGTGAAGATATGATTACTGACAAACCTGAATCTGTTTTAACACAGGTTGATTTTTTCACCAACCCGACCCGAATTAACCTTGGTGTAGTGGGTTGTTATGCTGGTATGGCTAATGTGGAATCAATTGAATGGACATTTTCTGAAATAAGAACTGACAATACTTGTATTGCAAGTACGGGGTCAGGTTCCGGAGAACGGGTTGATTTATGTGATTTGGCATTTTTCCGTCCTTCATCCAGTATGACAATGATTCAGGATTATTGGTACAGAATTTTCCAAAATATTTCCAGTATTAATGCGGTTTTACCATCATTAGTTGATAATAAATATGTTGCTTTAGAAACTCAAAGAGCACAATATGATGGTGAATTGCGTTTTATGAGAGCTTATCACTATTTTACTCTTGTAAATTTATTTGGTGATATGTTTAATGTTACAACAGTTCTGGGACCGAATGAAGCTAAGAAACTGACGCGTCGTCCGGTGTTAGAAATCTATGATGAAATTATTATACCCGATTTGAAAAAAGCTATTGAAGAAACCCCTCTTACTTACTCAGCAGCATCAGATAATGGAAGAATAACCAGATGGGCGGCAAAAGCCATGTTGGCAAAAGTATATATGCAGATGGGTGGTGTTGAGAACATTGCATTGGCAAAACCATTATTACAAGAAGTTATGGCTGCCCCAAATTATGGATTACTAAGCCCTTATGCAAGTATTTTTGCCTCTGAAATGAATAAAGAAATAATTTTTGCCATTCGTTATGCTGGAGGAAATTCAACTATCGGCTCTCCTTTCTGGACTTCATTTGCCCCTGATGGATCAGCAAATTTATTCCTGAAAATCGGAACTCCGGTTGGAAATAACAATCCTACCCTTGAAATTATGAGTTTATTTAATTCTGATAGTAAAGATACTAGATCAGTTGCCAGTTTCGGAGTTTGGCAAAAAACTCCAACCACCTTAATTCCATATATTTCTAAATATCAGGATGGAACTATGACTAAGGTTAATCAATCAGAAAATGACTGGCCGGTTATCCGTTATGCCGATATCGTTTTGCTTTATGCTGAAGCCTTGGCACAAGATCCTGCAGGTTTTGCCACTGCACATATCGAAGTAAACAAGGTGAGGGCTCGTGCCGGAGTCGATCCGCTGCTTGCATTCAGTTCAACAACTACAGCTTTGGACGCAGTATATAAAGAAAGAAGACTTGAATTTGCATTTGAGAATCAACGTTGGTATGATTTACTTCGAATGAATAAAACCTACAATGATCCGAATAAAGCAATGTCAATTTTGAAAACGCATACTTTCGTAACAGATTGGGATTTGCTTTATTCGAAATACAGTCCGATTTTGCCTCCGATTGAAAGTTTCTTTATGAATGACCGATTATTATTACCAATTCCTCAAACAGAAATTGATATAAATAATGAAATCGTGATTCCAAACAATCCTAGTTATTAATTTATTAAATCAGAAAAAATTATGAACTATATATTAAAAAAACAGCATCTATTCATTTTTTCTCTACTTCTGGTTCTGATAACAGGATTCAGTGCATGTACTATGAAAGATGAATTAACAGTTGTTCCTCTAAAAAGCCTGGAACAATATAAATCTGAAATGAATTCTTATCTAGCCGGTCAAAAACTGGCATTGGATACAACCAGAGTTGGTAACAATAAAAATAATTATAAATCTGCATTGGATTCTACAACGGTTAAACCAAGCTATTTAGCTGCTGTAGATTCTTTAAAGAGACTTCTTAACAAACCAGATGTTACAATAGCACAAATTACTGCAGGAGATAAATATCTTGCCACTCCGGGAAAAGCTTTTTGGGCAGCAATCTGGATTTGTGACCGAAGAGCTTTGTCGGATTCTATTCTGATAGCTACGAATCTGAACACTGCAACCGTGCAGGGAACTTTGGGCGGACAGGTTTTACCCGATGTAAAAGCTGCGTTTACTGCTGCTATTTCAAAAGCCACAGCAGTAAAAACAGCTACCACTACAGTAGATTTAGGTGTGAAAATGGCAACTGATTCTTTATCAAAAGCGAAGAAAATTTTTATCGCGGCCATTATTCCTACAGATTTAAATGCTTATATTGCAAATTCGAGTACGTATATCAACGCACAAAAATCCAAAGTTGAAGCATCGGTTGTCGGTTATAATATGGGTGAATATCCCACAACAACCCGCACAAACTATTTGAATGCTGTGATAGCGGCTTATGATGTGGTGAACAAAGCCGGTGTGACTTACGCTGAATTATCCGCTGCATTGACAAGTATGATTCCTCCAAAAGCTGTGTTTCTTCCATTTTTAACTGATCACAGACCGTTAAATGACACCATTGTAATGGCTGAGACTTTAAGTCCTACTTTAGTAATTGGTACTGCAAAAGGACAGGTTATAACTGCACAGAAAACAGCTTTAACCACTGCAATCACAACTGCTAAAACCGCTCGTGAAAATGTGGCTTTAACCGATGGAGCTACAAAAGCCGCACGTTTTGCAATTGGTCAGGCTTATTTTAAAGTGCTGGCAAGCATTACATTAGGCGATTTAATTATTGATGCACAAACATTACTTTCAGCAACTCCAATTGGAACTGCTAGTGGTCAGGTTACAACATCGGTTAATTTTGCGTTTAATACTGCAATCACAAATGCCAAAAAAGTGCGTGATGCAGGAACAAGTACTAATTCTCAAATGCAAACATCAATTCGGACACTTACTGATGCTCAGAAAGTTTTCACGGATGCAATTCATCATTAATTCTAAAAATAAGCTTCTGTTTGTTTCGGAACAAGCAGAAGCTTTTTTTAAGTTCTAAATATCAGATTGATTAATCTGATTTCCTATCATATTTACAATCCAAACTTATTGATTCATTCAAAAATCAATAAAAAATAAATCAATTTTCTACCCCAGATGAGTAAAAAATTTCTGTTTATGGCTTTCATTTTAATGAGATGCTCAATAACTTTATTTGCAAAAAACTATAAAGTTGAAAACACAGAACAATTCAAAGAAAGAGTAAAAACTCTGGTTGCCGGTGATACTATTATTCTGGTTAATGGCACGTGGAAAAATGCACAACTTATTTTCAAAGGGAATGGTGAAAAAGACAAATATATATGTCTGGAGGCGGAAACTCCCGGAAAAGTTACTTTGGAAGGAAAATCAAGCCTGCAAATGTCGGGGAACTGGCTACAAGTTTCAGGATTGGTATTTGTAAATGGAAGTTCGCCAAAAGAAACGGTTATCGATTTCAGAACAAGTTCAAAAGATTACGCATATAATTGTATATTAACCAATTGTGTTATTGACAAATACAATTTGAATGTTAAAGACTCTTCCGATCATTGGATTGGATTGTTCGGTAAAAAAAACACAGTTGAATATTGCTATTTTGGTGGAAAATCGAATTTGGGAACAACCCTTGTTGTTTGGCCAAATGACTCAAATTCAACGAATAACAACCATTTGATTTACCGGAATTATTTTGGTGCAAGACCACGTCTCGGGTCAAACGGAGGTGAAACAATCCGTATCGGAACAAGTCAGGTTTGTTCCAACAGTTCCGGAACAATAGTAGAAGGAAATTATTTTGAACATTGCAACGGTGAAGTGGAGATAATTTCCAATAAATCATGCGACAATAAATTTTCGAATAATACTTTTTTCGAATGCGGAGGCTGTCTCACACTCCGACATGGTAATCGAGCCACAGTTTCGGGAAACTGGTTTTTGGGAAATGGAAAAGAAAATACAGGTGGTGTGAGGGTTATAAATGAAGGACATTTAATTTATAACAATTATTTCTACAAACTTCGTGGCGATGACTTTCGTTCAGGTCTCACCATTATGAATGGAATTCCAAATACGCCTGCGAATGGTTATTTAGGCGTTAAAAATGTGGTAATTTCGAACAATACTTTTTATGATTGCTCAAGTCCATGGGCATTTGGTGCCGGTTTTGGTGAAAGAGACCGGACAGTAACGCCACAAAACACGTTGTTACTGAACAATCTGGTTTATTGCCTCAATACGGCAGAACTAATCAAACATGTTGACAAAACGGATGGTATTATTTTGAATAACAACATTTTGATAAACAACAAAGGAGTTTCAACTGAAACAGGTTGCGTGCCGGGCGAAGCACTTCTGACAAAAGTTTGGGGCATAGATGTTCCTTATACCACAGTAAAAGCCAAAAAACTTCCATACGTCAAATATGATTTAGTAGGTCAGCTTCGCGGGGATGCTGTTATTGGCGCATTACAAAATAAAAATGAAAAACCGGCAGTCGCTATTGCCACTTCGATAAATTGCGGTCCGCAATGGTATAAGTCGGGGCAATTAGACAATAATCAGAAAACTAAAAAAACAGGTAAAATAACAAACGTAGAACCGGGCACAGACAACTTAATTCAGGCTGTAAAAAAAGCCGGTGACGGAGACATATTGGTTTTGAAATCTGGAGATTATATTGTCACCAAAAGAATTACTATTACAAAAGATATCACGATTCAATCTTCTTCAGACCTGAAGCCGGTTATTACATTTAAAACCGACCGTGCAAACGGGAGCATTTTTGAAATAGGTGGAAATGCAAAATTGAAAATTGAAGGAATTGCAATAAATGGAGACAGCAAGGCAGAATTTCCGGCAAAATATGCCTTTATCTCTTCAAAAGAAGGAGCTTTAGGGTATTCATTAATAGTAAACAATTGTGATATTTATGATTTTAATGTAGAAGCCGGTTCAATCTACAAAGCTTATAAAGGTTCGGTAGCCGATTCGGTAGTTATAAAAAATTCAACAGTGAGAAATTCTTATCGGGGTGTCAGTTTAAATGATGAAAAAGACGATATGGGAAAATACAATGCTGAAAATGTGATGTTTGACAATACTGTTTTTTCCAATTTCACACAATATATCATTGATTATTACCGCGGTGGTAATGATGAATCGACTTTAGGAGGTTCACTGAAAATAAATCATTGTATTTTTGATCAGATTGGAAACGATGAAAAGCAAACTATTTTGAAGTTGACAGGCATTAAAAATGTTGCAATCCATAATTCGATTTTCAACAATTCGATGGCTAAAACTTCTGTAAAACTGTCCGGCTCGAAAAATCTGATTTCTAACTCTGATTTCAATGGTTGCTCTAAACCAAAAATTGAAGATGGAGCAATAACATCAAATCTTTTATTTATAAGTCCGAATTTTGAAAAGAAAAGCTACAAACTTTCTCAAAAATCGGGTCTTATCGGCAAAGGATCTGAGGGAAGTAATATAGGATTACGCTAAAAATAAAAGTTCCTTACTGATAGGAAATATCACATTCATAATAATTTAGATAAAATGAACATCAATAAAAAAATCAGTAGTTTGCTTTTTACTACAATCTTTGCATTTTCATTACTGTCGGCAAAAGATTATAAAGTAAATAATATCAACGAATTAAATTCAAAGATAAAAAATGCCCAACCAGGCGATTGCGTCATAATGGCAAATGGAATCTGGAAAGATGTTCAAATTATTTTCAAAGCAAAAGGAACGGAAAAGAAACACATTACTCTCAAAGCGGAAACTCCGGGAAAAGTATTGATTGAAGGTGTATCCAATCTTTCAATTTCAGGCAAATATCTTGATGTAAATGGTCTTGTTTTTACAAATGGTAATACACCAACCCGAACAGTAATTCTTTTCAAGACTTCCGATACCGATTACGCTTTTCATTGCAGAGTTCTGAATTGTGTGGTTGATAAATTCAATCAACCACTCCGCGAAACTGAAGATAATTGGGTTGCATTTTGGGGAAAATACAACGAAATAACAAATTGTTATTTCGGCGGAAAAACAAATGTGGGAACAACATTAATAGTTTGTCCGAACGATTCAAACAGTATTCATAACAAACACCTGATTTACCGCAATTACTTCGGACCGCGTCCTCGCCTTGGCTCGAATGGTGGCGAAACAATCCGAATGGGAACGAGTGAAGTTTGTCTGAATAGTTCTGAAACCGTGGTAGACGGGAATTATTTCGATCATTGCAATGGCGAAGTGGAAATCATTTCCAACAAATCAAGCGATAATAAAATTATAAATAATACCTTTTTCGAATCGGAAGGAAGTCTGGTTTTACGACATGGAAATCATGTAACAGTTTCCGGAAACTGGTTTATTGGAAACGGAAAGCCTTTCACAGGTGGAATCCGTGTAATCAACGCCGGACATAAAATTTATAACAATTACCTTTACAAGCTAACCGGTGACGAATTCCGTTCACCACTAACCATTATGAACGGAATGCCGGATTCGCCTCTAAGCGGTTATGCTCAGGTCAAAAATGTAATAATTGCCAACAATACTTTTTACGATTGCGCACTTCCGTGGAATTTCTGTGTAGGCAAAAGCGAACGGAATCGAATTGCCAGACCGGAGAATGTGGAATTAATCAACAATCTGGTTTATTGTCCGAACGATAAAGAATTGATAAAAAGTTATGATAAAACGGATGGAATTACGCTGACTGATAACTTGATGATTTCTTCCAAAGGAGTTTCAGACGAAAAAGGAACAATTCCAGGAGAAGTTGTGAAGTCAAAATACTTAGATTACGAATTTGTATATTCAACAGCAACTTGTCAAAAAAATCCGCTAGCCACAGTTGATATTTTGGCACATTCCGGAAAAAATCCGGTTGTAGGAGCATTTCAAAATAACGACGAAAAAGCAAAAATCGAAATTGCCGGTTCTGGCAACTGCGGTCCACAATGGGATTTTAAAGCAATGGTAAATCCAACATCAGAAACTACTGAAAGCAAAACGATTAAAGTTAAAACCGGTGCTGAAAATCTTTATGCAGCAATTGATAAAGCTAATTCTGGCGACATTTTAGTCCTTGATTCAGGTAAGTATACGTTGACAAGAAAAATTATATTCACGAAAAGCCTGACATTGAAATCTTCCTCAAAACTAAAATCAAAACCTGTAATCCAAATGAATGCAACAGTTGCAGGCGAGCCTATGTTTGAATTGTCTTCCTATGCAAAGATTCATTTTAATGGAATCGAAATTGATGGCAAAAGCACCGGAATATCACCTGAATATACTTTTCAAACTGCACAAAATGCATTACGTTATTCCTTATTTCTAGATCGCTGCGATATTTCAGGCTTCAATCAGAAGGATGGTTCCATTTTCAACAGTTTATATTGCACCATGGCCGATTCCATTGTAATTTCAAATTCGGTTTTGCATGATTCATACTCCGGAGTCAATATGCATAAAGAAAAAGAAGATGGAAAATATAACGCGGAAACCGTTATTCTGAATAATTCTGTTTTTGCAAATATTACAGATTTTGCGCTTGATTATTATCGTGGAGGTTATGATGAGTCAACGGTTGGAGGTTCATTATCCATAAATCATTGCGTTTTTGATTCAGTAGGAAATGCTGATAGTCAGGCTGTTTTAAAATTATCGAGAATCATGTATGTGAAAATCAGCAATTCGATATTTTCAAACACCAAGGCAGCTACTCCTATGACACTCTGGGGTTTGTACGATAAAATTTCAAATTGTTGTTTCTTCAATTGCCCTAAACCTGAGCTTACAAAAAATGCCAAATCAAAAAATCTGATGTCTGAGAATCCGGGATTTGAGAAAAATAGCTATAAACTTGCTCCAAATTCCAATTTAATTGGCAAAACTGCCGATGGCAAAAATATTGGTTTAAGATAATATTATTTACAATTTTAGAACTCCAATTGGAAATTCATCTTATTAAATTTTAGGCATATACCATGAATAGATATAAAATAAACGGCATCATTCTCATTTTCATTATATTTAGTTTGGTGGCATTTTCAAAGAATCCAAAAAAAATTGAAAGTGCTGATAAACAAATTATTTCACAAATTATTAAGGAGGAAAAAGAACGGGAAGTTCGTTTGGCTGACAAATTTCTGAAAGAAAAACCTGAAACTGTAACCACAAATACTTGTACGAGAAGTGCGGGCGGTATTCACGATTATTATTCCGAAGGCACTTATTGGTGGCCTAATCCTAAAGACCCTAATGGTTCATATATCCGAAAAGATGGCGTAAATAATCCGGATAATTTTGATTATCATAGACAAGCTATAAGTCAGTTTTCGTGGAAAGTGGGTTCATTAACTTCTGCATATTTATTGACAGGCGAAGCAAAATACGCTAAAGCAGCTGTAAAACATTTACAGGCTTGGTTTGTGGATTCAGCTACAGTTATGAATCCAAATATGCTTTACGCACAGGCAATTAAAGGTGTAAATACCGGACGTGGTATTGGAATTATTGATGCAATTCCGTTTATTGAAGTCACTAAATCTGCTGAAATTCTTGGAAATTCGCCTTATTTGAGTAAAGCGGACAATCAAAAAATTCATGAATGGTTCAAGCAATTTATGATTTGGTTGAATACACATCAATATGGAATCGATGAAATGAATGCGAAAAATAACCACGGAACATGGTGGCATGCTCAAGTAGCTGCTTATGCACGTTTTGTCGGCGACAAATCCATATTAGAGAAATGCAAAGAACATTATATCAACATTTTACTGCCAACTCAA
>JBBQMQ010000059.1:0-13089 GCA_038329115.1 Bacteroidales bacterium | reverse complement strand
ATGCTATTTTCCAACGTTTTACCAATGGATATTTATTTTGACTGTGCCGTGTTAACCCATAAAGAAAAAAGAAGATATTTGAATATAACATGGTTGGTTTTGAGACAGTTGAAAAAAAGAAACAAAACGGATAATTGGTTTGTTTGAGATGTAAATTACATGAAAATGAGTTCTTTACGTCGTTTTTGTAGTTTTTAAAAAAATCAAACATATTTCATTGCTTAATATGATTAAAACATTAACAGCACTATTATTAAAATAGCTATTCTAAAAGAAACGAGAATAACTTTTTTCGAGGCATAAAGCTGGTAAAAACACCAAGAGTGATCCCGCTGTGTTTCAAACAATGCGTGGCATTTCTGGCTCGTTTTGATTAGATAGAAATGAGAGTAAAAACAGAGTGATCTTCAATTTTAGGAAAAAAAAATCCCAACGCGTATTTCCGCAGTAGATATTCCTCAAGAAAAACGCTACAACAAACTCGAACAAGAAGGCAATTATGATGATTGCCTGAAGGGCTGAATCCTCAATATTATTATAAAAGAGTATTAATCTAAAATATTTATAATTTTTTGAACAACAGCACTTTCTGAAATTGAATTCGCAGTTGGTTGTCCACCGCCTATCGAAATTTCAATTTCACCTTCAGGCTGTATCGCTTTGCCATTTACATCAATCACACAAAGATCTTTTACCGGTATTTCAAATGTCAATGATTTAGTTTCTCCTGCGTTCAAATGTATGCGTTCAAATCCTTTCAATGAACGAATAGGTACCCGGACATTACCGTTTTTATGCGAAACATACAATTGAACAACTTCATCTCCTGCCCGTTGCCCAACATTTGTAATATTTACTTTCACTTTCAAATCAGTATTCATTTTCAATGAAGTGGGCACCTCAAAATCGGAATACTTGAACTTGGTATAACTTAACCCAAACCCAAAAGGATACAATGGTTCACCTTTGAAATAGCGATACGTGCGGTTATCCATGCTATAATCTTCAAAATCAGGCAAGTCGTTTACACTTTTGTAGAAAGTAACTGGCAAACGTCCAGAAGGATTATAATCGCCAAATAACACATCAGCAATGGCCTGACCGCCAGCCTGACCGCCATACCATGCTTGAACAATTGCCGAAAAATTAGCTGCTTCCCACTCAAAACCCATGGCACCGCCCGACATATTTACAAAAACGACAGGTTTTCCTGTAGCTTTCAAGGCCTTCATGGTTTCGGTTTGTAAAGCTGGAAGATTTAAATTAGTTCGGTCACCACCTTTGAAACCATCCACCGACACCGGCATCGATTCTCCTTCGAGTTGTGCCGAAATTCCGCCCACAAAAACAATCACATCTGCCGTTTTCACTTTATCAGCCAATTGCTGCGGTGTCAATGTTTCAATAATTCCCATGTCGAATTTCACTTCGGCATTGTCATTAAATTGAACATATTCAATTTTCAACTCATACCCTTTGCCCTTTTCGGCATTGAATGAATAATAGCTGTTTTTCAAATCAGTTTCTATCATTTTTTTGCCATCGATATAAAGTAAAGCACGGTCATCGCCACTTAAACAAAAGGTAACTTCACCAGTTTTGTCAGGTGTAAAAGTAGTTTCCCAACGCGCCGACATATCACGAATAAGTATCTTATTGTCAATCATGTGCCCATCACCCCATTTAAAATCTACTTCCTTGTCAACTCTTTTCAGTAAAGCATCCCCACTGAATTTAGTATTTTGAAAATACGAAGCTGTAAAACCTTGCTGACCATTGAAAGTGAATAATTTAGCATTGTAATTTGATTTAAAAACCTTATTATCAACTAAATTCAATCCTTGTTCAAAAATCACTTTCGAGCCCATTTTTTGTTGCACACCTTCCAAAACCGTAGAAACATGCGTTGGGTAACCGTAATAATTGGCCAACATCGCTCCTTTGTCGTTTGCATTTGGACCTACAATGGCAATTTTTTTAAGTTTTTTACTCAATGGCAAAATATTGTTTTCATTTTTCAATAATACAATAGATTGGTGTGCCATTTTCAGGGCATGTGCTTTATGGGCATCATTTTCCAATACCGAGAGATCGGTTTTTCCTAATGGAACGATTTCATTCGGGTCGAACATTCCCAAGCGGAAACGAATCATAAACAGGCGTTTAAGCGAAACGTTGAGTTCATTCTCAGAAATCATTCCATCTGCAACGGCTTTTATCAAAGCACGATAAGTTGGATCACCCGAACATTCGCAATCGGTTCCGTGAAGTACTGCTGTTGTGGCTGCTAATTCTTTATTGGGAGAGGTTTTGTGCGTTTTCCAAAAGTGCGTAATTCCACCACAATCGGACGTTACATAACCGGTAAATTTCCAATCACGTCGCAAAATATTGTTCATCAGCGTATCGCTACCGCAGCAAGGCTGACCATCGAAACGGTTGTAGGCGCACAT
Source organism: Bacteroidales bacterium (assembly GCA_038329115.1). Taxonomy (GTDB): domain Bacteria; phylum Bacteroidota; class Bacteroidia; order Bacteroidales; family Paludibacteraceae; genus Paludibacter. Next base: position 10,636 of record JBBQMQ010000059.1, on the reverse strand, counting down.
TACCCCACTAACTTTTGCATCTACAATCAAATCGCGAAATGCAGGTAAATAAGTATCCCACAAATCGTAACGTGAAACTTGAGCATTGTAAGTACTTCGGTTCCATTCCGGTCCGCTATGAACTGCAAAATGTTTGGCACAGGCAGAAGCTTTCAGGTATTTTGGGTCATCGCCCTCCAAACCGGCAACAAATGATTTGCCGAGTGAGCCTGTCAAAAAAGGATCTTCACCATACGTTTCCTGCCCACGCCCCCAGCGAGGGTCACGGAAAATATTAATGTTTGGTGTCCAATAAGTCAAGCCTAAATAAATGCCGGTTTTTCCTTTTTTCTGTGAATCGTTGTAAATGGCACGTCCTTCCACTGCACAATAATCGGCCATGGTTTTCAACGCTGCTTTATCCCAGCCGGCTGCCATAGCAATGGCTTGTGGGTACGAAGTGACATTGTATGGACTACGAGCAACGCCGTGTAGCGTTTCGTTCCACCAATTATATGCAGGAATTCCCAATCGAGGAATGGCAGGCGAATTATTCACCATTTGACTGATTTTTTCCTCTAAAGTCAATTGTGAAACCAAATTATCAACACGCTGTTCGAAAGTCAGATTTGTATTCTGAAAAGGGAACTTTTCTGCTTTAATAAAGCTAAACGAATTTATAAGCAATGCTAAAAAGATTGTTAGCTTAATTTTTTTGCCAATGTTTATAGTACGATTCATATATTGTCTTAATTTAAGTCCCCTATGGGGGATTTAGGGGGCTTTTTTATTCCAATTCAAACTTTACTTTCTGATTTCCTACGTGAATATAAAAATCGCCGGACTCTACAAATCGTTTCCCATTGGCATCGGTATAACTTAAATCACGCATTGGGTCAATTTCGAATTTAAAAACAACTTTTTCGCCGGCATTGATTTCCTTTTTTTCGAAGTATTTCAACTCTTTCATTGGTCGAGAAATGGAACAAACCGGATCGGAAATGTACCACAAAACTGTTTCTTTACCTTTCACCAAACCGCTATTACTAACGGTAACTTCTACCGTCAGTTTGTCGTTTTTGGTCATCTTTTTTGTCGAAAGTTTAACTTCTCCATAGTTGAAAGTGGTATAGCTCAACCCATGACCAAACCAATAAAGTGGCTCGGTAGTTATATCTTGATAATTCCCGTCAGTGTTAATACGGCCATTAGGTCGCATATTGTAATACATTGGAATCTGTCCGGTGGTGAGTGGAAATGTTATTGCCAATTTGCCCGATGGATTAATACGGCCAGACAAAATACCAGCCAAAGGAGTTCCACCTGCAATACCCGGTTGCCAAATCTCTACAATGGCGTCAGCTAAAGGCTCTAAACGAACCAGTTCCAATGGACGACCATTCGACAAAACCAAAATGATTGGCTTTCCGGTTTGTTTGAGTTTTTCTACTAATTTTTCTTGAATGACAGGCAAAGCAATCGTTGAGCGCGAAGCATTTTCGCCACTCCATGTTTTTAATTCGCCCAGGCAAACCAATATTGCATCCGAACTATTTGCTGCCGTAATGGCTTCGTCGAACCCTTTTTCGTCGGTACCTTCAAATCCGCAACCTTTTGCGTAATTCAATTCAATTTTTCCTTTAAACTCCTTCTCTAAGCCTTCAAAAATAGATTCAGCATCTTTTGATTTTGCGTTAAACGACCACGAACCCAACATATTTTCTTTGTCCTTTGCCATAGGGCCGATGACTGCCAATTTTTTAATATTGCCTGAAAACGGTAAGGTTTTATTCGTGTTTTTAAGCAACACCATCGACTCTTCAGCCAATTTTTCAGCCAATGCCACATCTTCGGGTTTTAGATAACGTTCTTTTTCGTCTGCCACTTTTGTATAGGGTTCATCAAACAATCCCAAACGGAATTTTACACGCAATACACGGGCAACCGCATCGTCAATGTTAGCCATCGGAATTTTCTTATCGGCTACCAATTTTGGGAAATTTTCCAAATAGATATTGTCTTTCATATCCATTTCAACACCTGCCATAAAAGCTTTTAAACCAGCTTCTTCACGGTCTTTTGCCACTCCTTGATAAACAAGCTGTTGCACCGCATTCCAGTCAGCCACCACAAAACCATCATGTTTCCAACGATTTTTCAAAATTTCTGTCAATGTGTAATGATTAGCTGTAGCCGGCACTCCATTGAGGTCATTGAAAGCACTCATCAAGGTTGCGGCACCAGCTTTAACACAAGCTTCATAAGGTGGAAAATAGGTTTCCCAAAGCGATTGAGCAGAAACATTGGTGGAGCGATAATCACGACCACCTTCGGACATTCCGTATCCAATATAATGTTTCAAACAAGCTGCAACAGAATAGGTATCAGAAAGATTTTTGCCCTGATATCCTTCCACAGAAGCAACACCAAACACAGCGTTTGTGTAGGGGTCTTCGCCATAACCTTCAGAAACTCGTCCCCAGCGTGGGTCGCGGGCCACATCAATCATAGGTGAAAAAGTCCAATCGACACCCGATAAAACGGCTTCTTTGGCTGCTACTGCACAATTCTGCTTTACTAATTCAGGATTCCACGAACAAGCTTGTGCAATGGAAATAGGATAAACGGTGCGAAAACCATGAATTACATCAAAGCCAAAAAGAATGGGAATTCCCAGACGGGACTCTTCCATGGCTTTTTTCTGAATACTATTACGCAAAACCGGGTCAGCGCTAAAATAGATTAATGAACCAATTCCGGCTGGTAGTTTTTTCACTTCTGGGCCGATATTGTTCGGGTTATTGTTGATACCAAAAGTGTATTGATTGAGTTGAAGGATTTTTTCCTCCAACGTCATCCTTCCTAATAGGTCTTTAATACGTTTTTCAATCGGAGCATTTTTATGCTTGTAAACGGGTTGAGCAGTTGCAAATTGAGCAAAACACAATCCGAGTGCGATAAAAAAAACTGAAATTCGCTTTGATTTTTTCATTACTGATATTCTATATGGTTTTGAGTAATACATTTCTTTATTAAAACGTATTACTTTATTTTTGCAAAATAGGGAAGGCGGTTCAATGGGACATCAATCACAACTGTTTTTCCACCTTTAAATTTCTTCCCTGATTCATCCACCCAATTTCCATTAGGGAGCTTAACAGTGCGTGAGTTTCCTTTATCAATCATTGGTGCAACTAAATATTTTTCGCCCAACATAAACTGATCGTCGCACGATTCAAAACCTTGTCCCGGAAATGCATACTCTAAATGGCGTACAATCGGTTCGCCATCAATGGCAGCCTTTTGCGCCAATTCGTAAATAAAGGGTCCCATTTTTGCATGCAATGAAGCCGCGTCACGAACAATATTGAGGTGTTTTTCGTCCAACACACGCCACGGTGCCACCGAGAATTGCATCATGGGCATCAAGGCCTGAAGTTGTGCCGAACGAACCATTAATTCCTGGTCGAATGTAGCCATATCAATATTTTCAAAAGTTGACAACAATCCGCCACCAATCATATCGGGACAAGTAAACGGATGGCCTATCAGACCAGCCGAAAGCATATCGGGAACCAATAATTTCAAATCGTCCCACGAATACCCTTTGTCTTGCAAACGTTGTGCAATAGGTTGGTTTCCATTTTTCCAACAAGCACGGAATTCGTTGAAATCAAATTCAGCTCCTAATTTCGCATAAGCTTCGGCTTGGATGTAACCCGTAGTGTTGGTGTCCTCATTCGGAAAAATACGCGAACCTTTTGCGTAAAAATCAAAATCGCCGGCATCAAACTTGAAACCATCAATACCATATCTATCCTGCAAACTTTTCAATTTAGCGCGAAGCCAATCAGTAGCCGCCGGCTTTGTAAGGTCTAAACATGCACTGTAACCATTCCACCATTTTATAATTGCCGGTCTATTATTATCTTTTTTTAAAACCAATGCTTTATGCTTAGCTAAGTATTCAAACTCTTTGCTATCGGGACTTACAAAAGGAGTAAGCCACAACATCACTTTAAAACCGTTGGCATGAAGTTCGTCGACCATGGCTTTAGGATTTGGGAATTTGCTCGGGTCAAACTCAAAATTACCGTAGTCTTTCGACCAAATATCGTCAATCATAAATACTCCTGTTGGAAATTTATTTTTAATAATATCGTTGGCGTATTTTAGTATCTTTTCTTGATTTTGATTGTAATTTAGCTCTATCCACATATTATACTGTGGCAATTTGAACATCATTTGGTTAGGTGTTTTTCCGGAAGCCGGAAAGTGTTTGTCTTTAGCCCCAATATATGCTTCGCGTAAGGTTTTGCCTACGGATACAGCATCCACTTTTTCTACATCTGAATAAATATGGAGGCTGCCCTCTTTTAATTCAAAAGCAAATGGGTCGTTACTCCAAACATAGCGACCCATATTCGAAATCAACAACGGTGCAGCTTGGTTACCACGGTTATCGGTGCGCAAATCTTTTTTCTTTTCGTTAGCCTGATAGGGTTGAAAGGTCAAATCTTTCAATGGAGTGCCACAAAAAGCTTTGGCTGTGTAAGCACCGTACCATTTTTCGCCAAGAAGTGGCTTAATTTCGGAAGTAAATTTTTCAGCAAATAAATTGACTGATAAAAACATTAAAATAATTGCAATTGTTGTTTTCTTCATGATATAGATATTATTTTGTTCCAATAAATTCAATAAAATTACCGTCAGGGTCTTTTAGGAGTACAAACTGACGGGTTTCGTCGAGCATGGTTGGCGTTTGTCCGTAGGTTTTCACACCGTATTTTTGTATCCGTTCGAGCAATGGTTGCATCGATTTTACAAAAATAGTGGCATATCGAATACCGTTTTCATTCTCAATGAATTTTTGCTTTTTAAAATTGGTTTTCCTGCCAAACGTTACTAATTTCCATTCGGTTGCATTTAACACATTCTCTAATTTGAGCACCTTCACATCAAATTCTTTTCCATTGGTCAATCCCATTCGCTTCGCTTTCTCAGCATCGATGCTAAACTCGCGCACCTGAATCATGCCCACCACTTGGGTGTAAAACTCGAGCGACTTATTCATGTTTTGAACCAAAACACCTACTGAAATGGCCGAACGGGCAAATTCATTCGTAGATTCCTGAGCCGTAATTACAACTGAAAATAAACTAATAACTAATAAGAAAATAAATTTCGATTTCATAATTTGTATAAACGCTTAGAAATTACGTTTTTCGAGGAATTTATCCAAATCTGGTCTTGACATTGGCAACTTACCCTTGAAAGTATCCAGCCAGCTGCGGAAATCTTTTTTTATTTCGTCGCTCCATTTGCTATCAATTATACCGGCAGTATATTTTCCTTCTTTTATGCGTTGTTGACCAAACAAATCGAACAATTCGGTTACTTCGCCCGTCAACACAATGTGCTCCACCAAATGAGCGGGAATAAATACCACACCATCTTTTTTAGCTAATACAGCATCGCCCGGCAACACAGTAACTCCACCAATACGAATTGGCGCATTAATAGTGGTTAGCAGGGTTTTACGCATATACGACGGATCGGTACCTTTCACCCAGACATTAAAACCTTTGATATTGCGTAAGTCTTCTGTATCGCGGATATGACCGTAAACAATTGCTCCACGGTGAGAGCGTGCCCATACACCATTTCCTAAGTTTGAACCTACTACCGTTCCGTACGATTGTTTGTCGTAACCATCAGCTACATAAAAATCGCCATCAACCAAGGTTGTCATTGCCCAAGAGACAGTTCGACGTTGTTCCCACATGCGTCCTTCTTTCTTGCCTTGTTCTATAACCTGATTTTCCAAATCGGTACGGGCAGGCATAAACTGAGCTGTTACTGCACGTCCAGTCATTACATAGTTGTCGTTTTCGTTCAATAATTTCCAGTTACCTTCGAACTGATCAAAATAACCTAAGTTGACCAATTCAGCCCAAGCCTCTTCCAAGGTGATAGCTTTTAATCGTTCCAACAGGTTATCCGACACTTTTGGCCTTCCGTCAGCAGTGCGTTCGCCAGTCCATTCGGCAGTTAAGGCTTTGATATATTCAGGCGATTGCATCACATTTTGTGCATTTACTAAAAGGCAACCAACTAAAAGTGTTGTCAATACAATAATTCTTGTTTTCATTTCTTATTTTAGTTTTTAATATGTTGATTTATATTTATTTATACACGTAAGTACCATCAATGAATTTGGCTTTTTTTGCTTCTTTGTTTACATAGTTGAACCAATCTGTATTAGTTTTGAAGTACTTGCTCTTATCCCATCCTGCACCTGCATAATACACAAAAGGAACATTTGTTTTTACTTTTACCAACACATATTCATCACCACTGTATGATGCATATCCAACAAAGTTTTCGGGGTTTACAATCACGGCAGTACCCAATGAACCATGCTCGGCATGTAAATTTTCCCAAACGGCTAAGCTGCTGTTTTTCTTATTTTGAACAATTTCTGGTTTTCCGTATGTAGTAATTCCGATGGCTATTGTCAATTCACGTTCTGTATCGCTTTTCAATGTACTGGTTACTTTAAAAAGATTAGTACCCAGGTTCATTTCAATAATTTTCTTTTCCTCCATCTTCATTCCGGGAACATTCCAGGTTTGATAATTGAGCTGAACGGCAATTCCATCTATCTGATTCTTAATGAATTTGTACGAATCGAAGGTTTCGGAAGGATAAGGCTTACCGTCCAACCATATAGCAATAGCACCACAACCCCGAAGTTTACCCATATTATAAAAATCGCAACCTTCGCCCCTGTCCGTATGATAATCTTTGCCTTCCGAATTGAGTTTAAACCATTTATCCATAATTGAATAATTGACTTTTTTAGCCCAAACATCTACGCCATTTCCAACTTTTTGACGAACCGAAGGACCGTAAACACGGTAGGACATGCGGTCGTTTTCCCATGCAACATCGCTTCCACGCGCATAAACCAAATGGCATCTTTCCATTTTGGGTGAATCGGCAATGGAATATAAGCCCATGCGTTTAAGTGGCGTAATTTTTTCAATTCCCATTTTTGCAGCTTGCGCAAAAGCTAACACCACAGGGCCAAAAGCATGATGATCGTTGTAAACCCACGGACGAAGTTTGTAATCCTTTTTTGTGCCTTTGTTGGGTGCCAAACAGCTAAAACAAGTATGACTCACCGAACCATCGCTGCCAATATAGGACGTAAATCCTCGCAAGCCTAATTTGAAATTATCGAGGTATTGTGCTTCCAACAAGTTTTTTTCGAGCATAATTCCCAATCCGTAAAGTAGTAATCCGCTACCCGAAGTTTCAACGTACGAACTTTTGTCGGTCATTTCCTGATACCACAATCCTTCTTTGTTTTGCAGACGAACGGCCGATTTAAAAAACTGTTGTGCCAATGTTACTACTTCATTACGTTTAGGGTGTGACTCCGGTAAATCGCGCACCAAACAAGCAATTGCAAATGCGCCCCAACCGTTACCACGACTCCAATTATCCTCCGAAATACTTCCAACACCATTGAAGCCACGAGCCTGATGTAACAATCCTGTTTTTTTATCTTTCAAAATGCGGAAAAGTTCCAATGTTTCAGTCACAGCCAGGTCAATATATTCCTTATTGCCCGATTTTAAACCCGAATACAATAAATAGGGAGTAACTGCGAATGCAATATCAATAAATACTTGATCGTTTTTAGCCCAATTGGCCGTCATCAATCCCTCAGGCGAACGTTTCTGGAGCTTCATCATTTTTGTAGCGGCGACGGCAACCTGACTATCCAATTGATTGGTAATACCTTTCCACGCCAAAAATGCTGCACCCGAACCACCTGCTTCGTACGAAATAAGGCTTCCCTTGGCTTTAATCTGACCATTGCCGAATTTTTTATACATGCCAATTACACGGCTTTGGTAAGCTTCGTTTCCCGCCAAAAGAGAAAACTCGCTTATACCGTGCAGCATGAGTGTACCGGCATAAAAATCCAATTCAGTAAAATTCAAACCTTGTTCGAAAACCGTTTTGGTAATCTCTCGAGTTGATATTTCATTGATTTTTTGAGCATTCACTTTTTGCATAAAAAGGCTGACTACACAAAATAAAAAGCACAAATAAGTTCTGTTCATGTTTGACGATATTAATCTCTGATATTATTTTTTCTTTTTCTTTGCAGGAATATTGGTTGCAAGCGTCCAATTACCCTCAGCATTAGCACTAAGTGTATAAGTTTCACCTTTCGTGCTGTCAATAATAGTCATTCCTCCATTTTCATTCATTGTCAATGTCCAGTTTTGTGAACGGTCTGTTGAAGTTAGCGTATAAACATTGTTATCGACTTTACTTTCCCAACCTAAAATTGCCGCATGATTATCAATTGCCAAAGCGTTCACAACTGTTCGAGAGTTAGACGCTGCTTGCTCAGTCCAGCGCATCAACATACCCGAGCCTGGTTTTCCCTCACCTCGTTGAGCCGGTAGCGGATGATAAGCATCGTGTACCAAGGCATATACTGGACCATTGAGATTGGCTTTTGCGTAATTGAAAATTTTAACTCCAGCGTCGCCTTTACGAGCAATTAATGACCTAGGCCGATTCATTTCAAAATCAAGCGTTCCATCCTGATTATTGAGCAAAAAATTCCATGTTGTTTTTACCGGAACATCAGCTTCAATTTTATCAACAATAAAAAGTACATTTTCACCACACATTATAAAAAAACGAGCGAAGGTTTTCAATGGCGCACCGTACAATTCAGCAGCATCGGCACCTATTACTGACACATTGCCCACACGGCTCACTATCAGTCTTTTCCCACCTAAATCAATTGGGTCAGCTCCTTGCTGCACCCCATTCAGCATGTTGATTGGACGGTTCATTCCTCCTCGCTGATTGATTACCCGGGCAGGCGAAGTAGTTGTGGCTGGCACTTCAAATGTACAGGTATTATGAGTTGAGGTTGAAGCTTCCAGTTCGTGGGTAATATTGCGGTAGCAGCTATGCCCCGGGTCAACCAATAATCGCTGTTTGTTGTGTACCAAAATAAAGCTATTGATATCTCCGTGTAAATGCGCCGAAGCATGACGTGGTTCAGAAGGCATACGAGTTGCTAAAATAGTGGGTGCATCCCATGAACTACGGATAAAAGCATCGCCTCCTGAGAAACTAGTTGTTGTTGGCAAATTGGCTTCTTTGGGCGAAATTGCAGTTGCGGCATCGGCCAACATGATTACCGACAGAAAACCAAAATCGTTTACAAAACCAAAACTTGCCAAATCGTGTGGACCGGGCTCATTGGCGGGAAAATAAAGTGAATTAAACAACCAACTGGCCAAACCAGCCTGAACAGGCATTTCGGTTTTTGCTCTTGCAGCAATGTGAATCAACAAATCGCCCGAAGGACGAAAAATAGCAGCTGCATCACCAAAATTGGCACTCCGCGGCCAATCCATTAGCGGCCAACCAGCCAATGGTTTGCGAAAAAATAATGCCGAAGAAGCCCAATTAACAATTCTGCCGTAGGGTTCAAAGGTAGTTTTCATTGTTGGACGATAACGCAACAAAGCTTCGTGTGCCAACATCAAGGAATAAGCCGCATAATTGGCATATTGAAGCGATTCGCCGTAACTGCCATCTTTTTGAAAATGGTCTTCGGCCAATGGCAACCACGAAGCAGCATAATCCATAGCTTTCTCGTCGCCTAAAATTGCCGACGAAACAGTATAACCGGCAAACAATACACAATTCCAATTATGGAAAAAGTTGGAACGGTCGAGGTAACGGCGACAAGGAATTTGTCCTTTTTCGCGCAAAGCCGTAAAAATCTCTTCCTTTTCGGATGCTGTAAATAAATCCTGCGAAAGATCATAGGCAATAGAAATCCCCCATGCCAAATGTCCGGTTTCTAACGATCCAACCATATCTCCGCCACCATATCCTCTAAAACGTGGGCCAGCCCAGTCGGCAACAGGACGTCGAGCTATACCCAATACCGCTTCGTGAAGCCATGCATTTACTTTTGCATTTGGACGAACAGCATGGATTAACGCAGCATCGGTTAAGTACTCGGCAGCGTGATGCCACCACTCAGTAGTAGCACTTTTATCGGTAAAACTTGGTGATAATGCGCGCTCATTTACTCGTGCTTGCATGGCCGAAAGTAATGCAGCGGTAGGTGATGTAGAAGGAACATTTTGTAGTCGCTCCTTTTCAGTTTCCGACAGAAAAATGCTTTTGTTGGAATTAGTTGCCTTTGTATATAAATTTCCAAAAAATAATGCGAAAATCAATAATGAAAGGGTCAATTTCAGTGTTTGAGTGTGTGTGAAGTGCATAATATTAGATAATAGTATTTCAGAATAATAGAACATTTATCAAAACTTTATGATTATACAAATGTAATAGGATTTTACTTTGCAAATTTACACAAACACAAACAATTAAAATAGTATTTTTCGTTCCAGAATAAGTAATTGAAGCTAAATACACTGTTTTTTTCAATAAACATTAATTGGGATAGGCGCTTAGAGCGCACTGTTTAAATGATTATCAGAGAGCATTTTATGCAGAATTAAAATCCCATTTTTGGTTCAATTCTGCTATATCTTTGAATAAATAGTTAATATTATAATTGCCTCCCCGTTTACGG
>JBBQMQ010000058.1:0-13113 GCA_038329115.1 Bacteroidales bacterium | reverse complement strand
ACTTACAATATATCAGCCAATAAAAAACCGATTACCGCTCAAAAATTAGTTGATTTTACCTATACTCCGCAATACATAAAGAATGTAAAACTTGTAAAGGATTCCAGTAGTCCAATAGTTTTAAAATACCGGATTGGCTCAAAGTTCTATCCCGATAGAAGTTTTGTTATTACTAAAGTTGATTCCATGTTCAGGAATGCAGAATATGTTTATTGGCCAATGGAATTAAGGTCTTCCACGTCAAAAGAGTTCATCTCATTTGAGATAACAACTCCCGGAACGCTTTATATTGCGCACGACGGCCTGTACAAAAATCAGGAATGGCTCGATAAAGGATTTATCAACACCGGAACCGAATACAAAACGGAAAAATTGACGCTGCAATTGTTCAGTAAAAAAGTAGAGAATCCACAGCAATTCATGCTTGGAGGTAATCACGAAGGTGATTTGCCAGTAAAAAAGGGATCTAATTATTTGATACTATTTTCAAAAATATAGTTTTTTAAATTTGCGTTTTAAAAAAAAACTTTTGATACAGTCTCTCCTTTATTTTAAAAAAAACTATAATATTATTGATATGAAAATTACGAAATACTTTGCAGGCTTTTTTTTGATACTCATTTCAACTGCCTCTTTTTCCCAAAATCCTTTAAACTTTGGCAGTAACATACGAACCGCAGATCCATCGGCTCATGTTTGGGCAGATGGGAGATTATATATTTATGCCTCACATGATATAGAATGTCAAGAGGATTTTTGGATGAAAGACTGGCACATTTTTTCAACCGATAATCTTATTAATTGGACCGACCATGGTTCTTGTTTCTCTGTAAAAGATCTTTCGTGGGCTGATAATTATGCTTGGGCTCCTGATTGTGCCTATAAAAATGGCAAGTATTACTTTTGTTTTCCTGTGGGAAACGGACATAAAGACCGTGTCAATCCTGAACAAAGCACAAAATGGATGGGAATTGGTATTGCTGTCGGTAATTCTCCTATAGGACCCTTCGTTGACCATATTGGCGCACCATTATGGAATAAACCTTATGCAAATGACCCTTGCCTATATATTGATACTGATGGAACACCTTATTTGTATGCCCATGGTAATGGGGTTGATTATAATGTGATTGAATTAACCGATGATATGAAATCGCTTAAAAATGATTTTATTAAAATGGATATGGGAGGATATGAGCCTAAGATGGAAGGTCCTTGGATTTTTAAAAGGGGAAAGCATTATTATTTTACAATGCCGGAGAACAATAAAATTTTGACACATTATATGTCAGATTCACCTAAAGGACCATGGATATATAAAGGGATTTTCATGGATGAAGAGAATTACGGCAACAATCATCATTCAATTGTTGAATACAAAGGTCAATGGATTTTGTTTTATCATAGATGGATTGAAACGGGTAATGCTTGTGAAAACCGAAAAAGACAACGCCAAATTTGTGCCGAATACATTTATTTTAATGAAGATGGAACTATTAAGCCTGTTACGAGAACAGAAATCGGCTTGGCAGGTACTCCACAAAAATAAATCCTAAATTGTTTTCCAATTATTTTTAAACAGTTTCTAAGTAAAGCATCTGAAAAAAATGAAAAAACTCACTTTAGTTATCACACTTTTAGCTTTCACACCTTTATTTGCACAAATAAACCCTGAAAGACTCTTATTTGAAAAGGGCATTGAAAACAATCCTGTAAGCCATCCAAAAGAAGAGACAGTAGTCGATTCTTTAGTTAGTCCTAACTCATTATCGCATTCAAACAGAGTCATAAGCAATATTTCGACTCCAACTTTTCTTTTATATCCGGCATCGGCATCCAACAATAAACATATTGGAGTCGTCATATATCCGGGAGGAGGCTTAGTCAACAATTGGCTCGACAAGGAAGGCACAGATGTAGCATTATGGCTTTCGGCTAAGGGAATAAACTGTATGGTAGTAAAATACAGAACAAATCGGAAGGATGAAAAAGGGAATTTCAGTATAGCTTTTAATGATTATAAAGGAGCCATTTACTTAGACGCAAGAACGAGTATCCTAAAAATGAAAGAATTATCTGACAGTTTGAATATTGACAAAGATAAAATTGGAATCATGGGATTTTCTGCCGGTGGATGGTTGAGTGAAAGAACTATATTCAGGGCTTTAGAAGCAGAAGGTAGCATTGATTGGAAACCTGCTTTTGTTGGTCTGATTTATCACGGAGATAAGTTGAAAGCGTTTGAAGCAGTGAAAAATAAAAAGGATTTACCTCCATTCTTTATGGCTGTGGCAAGGGATGATAAGAAACTTCCAATGAAAGATGTTATTCCATTTTTGTCTGCAATAGTTTCGGAAGTAGATAAATCAGAATTGCATATTTACTCAAAAGGGAATCATGGATTTGGTTTAGCCTACGATAATGGTCATTCTGTAGAACTTTGGAAAAACAGTTTCTATAATTGGTTATTGGACATTTACAACAAGTAAATTTGAAAAAATAATACGACAAAACAATTATCCACCTATTAAGTCAAAATCTGCACATCGTTTGATTTTTGTTCATCTATATTTGCAGCGTTAATTTATGCCATTATATTTCCAAATTAGCACTCCCGATAGCTATTCGGGACAAATTATTTACACATGAATAAATCAAGGTTCTTTTTTGCGTTGTTTCTAACATGGCAGCTCTCAGCAAATGCAGCTACGGTTCTTGCCGATAGCTGGAGCAATGTGGTTAATGGTAAATGCAGCGACCAGACAACTGCCTGGTGGAGCTCCGCCGAAGCTCTTCGGATTACAAATAATGTATTGTTGTATCAAAAAGATTGTGGCGGATGGATTAAAAATACCAATATGCAATTAGTGCTTACTGATGCCCAAAAAACCGCATTAATAGTTGATAAGCCAAAAAATACTGAAGCTACTATTGATAACAGCGCTTGTTTGTACGAGTTATTATATTTATCGAAAGTATATAAAGCCATTACAAGCGACTCCATAAAAAACGGAATCAAAGCATCCTTTACCAAAGGCATTTTATATTATTTGAAAGCGCAATATGCGAATGGCGGATGGCCTCAGTTTTACCCATTAAAATCGGGTTACTACACCCATATAACCTATAACGACAACGCAATAGTTAACGTTATGAACAATTTAAAACATGTTTATCTCAAAGATACTTATTACTCCATTATTCTTTCGGACAGTATTGCAAATGTTGCCAAAATAGCCTTCGACAAAGGAGTTTCTTGCATACTCAAAACGCAGTACATTCAAAAAAATAAACTAACCAGCTGGTGTGCACAACACGATGAAAAAACCCTGCTACCAGCCAATGCACGTGCCTATGAACTGGCTTCGCTGAGTGGTGGTGAATCGGCAAATATCATTAAATTGTTAATGAACTTGAGTGTTCAATCCAAGGAAATTAAAAGGGCAATATACAGTTCAGTGGCATGGTACGATGGCGTGAGAATTAAAGGACAGCGTGTCGAAAAATACACCAATACCGATGGACTTAGCGATTTGCGGGTGGTATTGGATGCTAATGCAGCCGATATGTGGGCACGGTTTTATACACTTGATGGCAACAGGCCTTTTTTCTGCGACAGGGATGGTATAATGAAATTTTCTTTAGCTGAAATTGGCTACGAAAGAAGAAACGGATATAGCTGGTACAATACCTCGGGCAATGATGTGATGACAGCCTACAATAGCTGGTTGCCAGAATATGGCACCACCATTCTGGCAAGTCCGCTTCCGAATGCAAGTTTCGACAGCGCCGATACAATACCGGTCATGGCTTTTGCCAGCAAAACTACCGGAAGTACGCTGAAAAAATTTGATTTGATTATCGATAATCAGAATACCAAGTCTTCAACCGCATTTTCACTGAAAACGCCAGTTACTGGTTTGATGGCAGGTACACACGTGCTCATTGTTAAATCAGAATATGCAAATGGATACATCGAGTCCGACACTTGCAGTATTGTAGTTAAAGCTCCAAGTGCAATACATACAATTTCGGAGAATAAAACAATACTACGATGCTATCCGAATCCTTCTAAAAATGAATTTACAATTGATCTTCAAAATGTTGATATAGAGCAAATCAAAATTTTTAATATAAAAGGACAACTGGTTTACACGGCTGCTCCTATACAACAACGGCTTTTTGTTTGCAAAACCTTGTTAAAGCATGGAAAGTACTTTGTACAAGCTACTGATTATGCTAAAAATCAGTATGTTCAGAAAATTACAATTCAGCCATAATTTTCAACAATAGATTGATTCCGTTATTTCTAGGTAAACTTGCACTACTACCGCACAAACTGAATGTTTCCAATTTACCCAAATGAGCTTATATTGCACCATTAAAAAGGCAGGACCAATCGGAACAAAAAGTTTTTTTGAAAAAATAATAATAAAAAACAATTTAACCACCTTTTAAGTCAATTTGTACGCATTATTTGCGTTTTGTAATTCTACATTTGCACCGTTAACCAAATGTCTTTAGTCCGCATGTTGCTGATAATAAGGTGTATTTTTTATAAATCTGATAAAAACGCAATGTATTATGACAAATCACAAAATCCATCCATCCGCCCTCATTCGGCAAAACTTCAACACGTCTTTTATCCCAAATCTATCCGCATTGGTGAGCAATACGGACAATTTTGCTGTATCCACTAATTTACAAACAATTTATAAATTTAGATAATATGAAAAAAATAATTACAAGATTATTAGCCGTAAGTATATTTTTGCTACTAAGTGCATTGAGCGTTAATGCTGCAACGTATTATTCCCAAGCAACAGGAGGTACAGTTGTTGCTAATTTCAATACTTCTAGAACTGGTGGTGGATCAGCACCAGCCAATTTCACTACAAGTGGAGATATTTTTATTATACAAGGAACTGGTGGTGGGCTTAGTGCACCACATACACTTACCTCGGGTAGCTCAGTGACCTTTGGAGCTGGTGTTACCCTTGAAGTTGAAGGTGGTGCTACTTTAGTTCAGACTAGCACAATAACCATGAATGCTACTGCTACTTTTAAATTAGATGCTGGAAGTTTTTATCAACATAATTCGACATCTTATTCTAATTTTGCGGCTGGAATTGAGGATTGGAATTCAAGTGCAACAATTACTTATACTAAAGGTGGTTTTATTCCTAATGCTAGTATTACAGGAGGAACATATCCAAATGTTGTGCTAAATAATGGTGGTAACGTTAATCTTGCTGGTGCTATAACCAATATTGCTGGAAATCTAACAGTAACAAATGGAGCAACAAGTGTCACGCTAACTGGTGCCACCGCATTGAATATGACAATTGGCGGGAATCTAGTTCTTACAACTGCATCTACTTTTGATTTGGGAAACGGAGTAGCAGCACCCACAATTAACATTGGAGGTAATATAAGTATTGCAAGTAGCATAAGCTTCACATACAGTGGATCAGGCGGTTCCGCTACTCTTAATTTTACTAAGTCAGGAACTCAAACGTTTTCTAATGCAGGCACAATGGCTGCTAAAGTGATTAACTACACAGTAAACAATGGTTCAACACTAGATTTGGGTACAAATGTAATTTCAGGCACAGGAACTTTTACTGTTGCAAACGGTGGTGGAATCATAACTGCCAATACAAATGCTACTGGAGCACTTACAACTTCTGGAGCTAATGGAAGTATACAAGTTACTGGTACAAGAACATATAACACTGGAGGAAATTACACATTTAATGGGGCTTCAGCTCAGGTTGCTGGTAATGGGCTTACAGGCGCAAACAATTTAGCTATAAATAACAGCGCTGGTGTAACTTTATCCAATCCAACCACGGTATCAGGGACACTCACATTAACCAGTGGCAAACTCACATCTACAGCAACTAATTTATTGACGTTGGGTAGTTCTGCAACAGTGAGCGGTGGTAACTCTTCCAATTATGTCGTTGGGCCAATGCAACATACCATTGCAACTACCAGTTCAACTGCGAAAACTTTTCCTATAGGTAAAACTTATTATTCACCGGTAGTTCTTACCATTACGCAAAGTGCAGCCAATTCAACCACTTACAAGGCTGAAGTTTTTGAAACAGGCATTCCATCCAGAACATTGCCGGGTACCATCAGTGCCGTTTCGAACAATCGGTATTATGTACTTTCCAGTTCAGGTTCACTTATTTCAAACGGTTCAATTGGGTTAGTCTATGATGCTAATGATGTTGGTATTTTAACCGGAATAGCAGGTGATATGCGCATTGTGAATGATCAGGGAAGTGCATCGTGGATTAATGTTGGACCTTCAGCAGGAGGTTCTTCAGCAATAACTTCAGATGTAAATTTCACAACATTGGGTAATTTTGCCATAGCAAATGGAATATCGGGAACAGTTCCGGATACTAAAACAGTAACCGGTACAGCTGCAATTTGTCCGGGAAGCAGTACCAATATCACATTGGCAAGTTCTCAATCGGGCGTCACTTACGATTTATATAAAAATGGAGTGGCTCAAAACGATACCAAGATAGGTGATGGAAATGATTTGATCTGGTCGGTATCAGCTATTGGAACATATACCGTGAAAACCACTGCCGCTGGAGGTTATTCAGTAACTCTAATGAGTGGGAATGCAGTGATAACAGTAAATCCTGCTACTTCCATCTCCGCCCAATCAACCGCCACTCAAACCAAGTTTGTTGGCGAGGCATTTAGTGCCATGACTGTAACTGCATCTGGTACCGGAACGGTAAATTATCAGTGGAAAAGCAGTGATGATGCTGTTACTAACACAATAGGCGATGATGTTACGGTGGGTACAAACAGTAATAGTTTTACGCCATCATCTGTATCTGCGGGTACAAAATATTATTATTGTTTAGTTTCGAGTGATTGTGGTAGTAATGTTACTAGCACAGTTTCAGAAGCAATTATTACAAATAATCCTGTGCCAAATGTTGTGTTAACTTCTGGGTCAAATTCTACTTCGGTTAATGTAAATGCTGCTATGACAGCGGCTGTTTATACTTACAGCTTTGTAGTAGATGATGCCAATATGCTTGCTAATTGGTACACCGACAATACTTATGTCAACACAACAACCGCCCCATCTGGTTTATCAATCACTAAAAATACTGGCACTAAAACAGTAACTGTTAGCGGAACTCCTGCCAATGGTGTTTATGGTACATTGTATTATAAACTTATTGTAAACGAAACTGGTGGTAATTATATTGAAGGTACAATTACTGTAAATGTACCTACGCCAACAATTACTTTAAGTTCTTCTGTTGGTACAAACGCACAAATTAAAAAAGCAAATACGGCTATTACAAGTATCACATATACCGTAACCAATGCTTCGGGTGCTACTATCGGAACATTACCAACTGGATTGAGCGGTTTATACAGTAATGGAACATATACAATTTCAGGTACTATTGATGTTGCTGCAACACTTGGTACAGCCAATTATACCGTTACAGCCACCCCGTACATTGGTTACGGAGGAAGTGATGTTATTGCAACTGGTAGCGTGGTGATAAAATCGGCTACGGCAAAGGAAATTTGTTATTTGGTGGCAGGTGCTACACAATCTGCTAATGACACTCAAATTTATCCAAATCTAATTGCAAATAACAATTATATAGTTACATTACGTACAGCAGCCGGTACAGCACCAGCTGCATCAGTGTACGATAATTATGATTTGATTGTGGCAACAGAGGTTGTAACAAGTACCAATCCTGAATTATTGGCACTAAAAGCAATTAATAAACCAATCCTGAATTTTAAATCATTTGTTTATCAGTCAACATCTGGTCGTTGGAATTGGGGTGCACCTGATAATGGCAAGACAGGTACTACAGGTACCATATCGGTAAAGCAACCCAGCCATCCAATATTTGCAGGGCTCACTCTTACAATTGGGACTTTGGATATTTTATCAAATGTAACTTCCGGAAATATGATTCAGGTAGTTGATTTAACTTTAAGTGGAGGTATCTCTGTTGCATTAGCTCCTAAATCAACAACTGGTAACCCTATGGCAACTGCCATTCATGATGTCCCCGGATCAGTAAGAGGTGCAGGAATAACTTCTCGGTATATCCTTATCCCTATTGCTGACGGAAATTTTGGAAAAGTTAACGCAGATGGTTTAATTCTAATCAATAATGCCATAAATTATTTGCTAAATGGTACTCAGTTTGTGGCTGAAAAGAGTACATTCCGTTCTAAAGCTACCGGAAACTGGAGTACAACAGTGAATTCTAGCTGGGAGTCTTCTTACGATAATACAAACTGGAGTCAGGATGTAGTAGTGCCAGCCTATGCTAATGCAACAAGTATTAATGTATTAAACGGACATACAATTACGGTTGATGCTAATGCAACTGCTCCTTCGGTTATTATCAAATCAGGTGCTAATTTGTCGCTTGCCGATACTAAATTATTGGAGATTACAGGCAACTTAACTATTGAGAGTGATGGTTCCAATGGCACAGGTACCTTTGTAGATGCGAATGCTGCCGGTGGTTTAACCGTAAGTGGAACAACTACGGTGAATCAAAACTTGACGTATCGTACTTGGTATATAACTTCACCAATAGATGCAGCTCAACCTATTACCAGTATAAATAGAATTAAATCGTACAACGAAGCAGATAATTCATGGCCTACATTGTTTGATTCAAATCTGAGTGTACCTATTCCTTATGGCAGTAATTCATTTGAAATTGGTAAAGGCTATTTAGTTGTGCCCAATGCCGATGCCACTAACATTCAGTTTACTGGCAGTGGAAATGGAAAATTAAATAATGGAGTAAAAGAAATATCCTTGAAAATGACTGACGGTGCAACTAAAACCGGCTTTAACCTGATAGGTAATCCTTATCCTTCGTATTTGGATTGGACAGCTGTTTATACTGCTAATTCTGCTAAATTATCGGATGCTACTATGTGGTACAGAACAAAGGTTGGTGCAGAATATAAATTCTGGACTGTAACTGGAGCTGGTGTGGGAAGTACCACCGAAGCTACCCAAAATATACCACCTATGCAAGCATTCTGGGTAAGAACCAATGCAAATAATAGTGTGTTGACATTGAACAAAGATATGCGTAGTCATGCTCCAGCTAGTTATAAATCATTAAAAGCTCCGGCTGCTAAAAATGCAGAAATGTCATTAATCCGCTTGCAAGTAAGCAATGGCACTAATACCGACGAAACTGTGATTTACTTCAGTGCCAATGCTACTAACGGTCGTGATGCATTCGATGCACCAAAAATGAGCAATGACAATGCTGCCATTCCCGAAATCTATACCACTTTAGGTGCGGAACAACTGGTTATCAATGGAATGAATACCATTCCGATGGATCAAGAAATTGGACTTGGATTTGTTGCGGGTGATGCTAGGTCGTTTAGCTTACAAGCCAATGAAGTAAGCAACTTGCCAGCCGATGTGAAATTGATACTGAAAGATAATGTTACTAATGCCGAAACTGATGTAACTGATGGAGTAACAGCTTATGCATTTACACCGCTTGCTATTACAGGTACTCGTTTCAGCATTATTTTCCGCTCGGCGGGAGCAGTAACGGGTGTTGAGAAACAAGCTGATACTAAGTTGATGGTATATAGCAATCATAAGAACCAAATTACGTTGGTGAACAATGATTTGACAAACTTAGGTTCTACAGTTTCGGTTTACAATGCAGTAGGTCAAAAACTGCTAAGCAAACAAATTGCAGGCTCTATCACGCTACTTGACGGAAATTTCACCGCAGGTGTTTATATGGTAAAAGTGAATAGTATATCAAAGAAAGTAATTGTAAAATAGACTGTTGATAGTTTGAATAAATAATTAAATCAGAAAAAAAATATGAAAACAATAGATAACAACAGTTCAAAGAAACGCACCTATTCAGCACCGGCAATTGAATATATAATGTTGGACAATGATATATCACTTCAACTTGAATCTCCGGGAAAGCCTGATAGTGGCGATGAAGTGTACAATACGCCACATTATTTAAACAACGACCCATTTAAAACCAATATGGGTTAAAGAGATGTTCGATCTAAAATCGAGGCACATAGTCTCCTTTTATTGTTCGTGTCAAATTTCAACTTGGATTTTCACACATTTATTATGCTCTAAAACATGTTTTTTTAATTCTGTAAATAAACAGATAGAATTATCTTTGCACACGTTTGTATTTATATTTTTATGAATAAGAGAATCACGATAAAAGACATAGCCAAAGAACTGAATGTGCATCATTCCACCGTTTCGCGCGCTTTGCGCAACGACCCGCGTGTGAATGAAAAAACGCGCGATTTGGTATTGGCTTATGCGCGTGAGCATGAATACCAGACCAATATGAATGCCGTTCAGTTGCGTGGCACTTCCAACAATGCCATTGCACTTATTGTTCCGAATATCAATCACACCTTCTTTTCGGATATCGTCAGTCATTTAACCGATTTGGCATATCAAAAGGGTTATGTAATTTCTGTTTTTCAATCAAATGAAAAATACATGCTCGAAAAGGAAATTATCTATACCATTATTCAGCATAATTTTGCAGGAGTAATTGTTTCCAAAGCAAAAGACACGATAAACAGCGAACATTTTGCTTTGTTGAATAAGTTTGGGATTCCACTGGTTTTTTTCGACCGTATCTGCGAAGATATTTCTACACCACGAGTTATTGTAAACAATTTTGAAGTAACAGCCGAGGCAACTGAATACCTTATTAAAAAGGGTTATCGGAATATTGTTCATCTTACCGGAAATACCAGTAACAATGTGTTTCGTGACCGTAAAAACGGGTATGAATCAATAGTAGAAGAATACAAAATGCAATATAAACAATCTGTTGTTATTGAGGATGATTTCAGTGTGGAAATTGGGAAAAGTATCTTTTCAAACTTACAACGTTTATCGGATAAGCCCGATGCTATTATATCATCTTCGGTGCATATTACACTCGGCATCATTTTAGAAGCGCGAAAATTGGGTATTCGCATTCCACAAGACCTAGGGTTAATCACATTTGGGAGTTTGCTTTCGTCTGAAATTATAGAACCGCAAATCACCTATATCGACCAACCTGAAACTGAAATAGCGCAGCTTTCATTTGATTTATTAGAGAAAATGATGACTCATGAGGTTCAGATTGGAGAATTAATTGAGAAAACGGTGAAGGCGCAAATTATTTTCAAAGAATCGTGCTAAACAAAAAGCTTTAAAAGTGCCCCAGCACCTTTAGCGTTTTATAAAAAGAAAAAATATATTACAAAAAAATAATGCACACGTGTGCTACTAAAAATCAAATCTTATGTTAAAAGGAATTTCCCCTCTTGTAAGCCCCGAACTGCTGTCAGTTTTGGCACGTATGGGTCATGGCGACGAAATTATTCTAGCCGATGCTCATTTCCCTGGCGAAACATTTAATGGTCGCGTTTTGCGTGCCGACGGTCTTCGCATACCCGAATTGTTGGCGGCAATTTTACCGCTTTTTGAATTGGATGCTTATGTGCCGCATCCGTTGGCCATGATGGCTGCCGTTTCGGGCGATAACCTCGACCCAACAGTAGAAGAATCGTATTTGAAAAGCATTCTTATTACCAATCCAAATGCTCCGGCCATCGAACGCATCGACCGTTTTGCATTTTACGACCGAGCAAAATCAGCTTTTGCGGTGGTAATGACTGGCGAAACTGCTAAATATGGGAATATTTTGCTAAAAAAAGGGGTAACTCCAGCCCCCTAAATCCCTCGCAGGGGCACTTAAAGACTTATTCTCTGTAATTTTTAAATATTAACCACAAAACAGCTAACCAAAAGTCCCCCTTCGGGGGATTTAGGGGGCTTCTTAATCATCATGACATTTAAATCAAAAGCAGCATTTTTGCCGGGAAACAGCACCGTAGTATTCAAAGAAGTAGAATTTCCGCAACCCGGACATGGCGAAGTTCTATTGAAAATCAAGTCATCAACTATTTGCGGTAGCGACATTCGTGCTATTTATCGCGAACACCTTGGAAAAGGACCTGAAGGTTATCAAAACAAAATCTGTGGACACGAACCATCAGGACAAATTATTGCCTGTGGACCGGGTATGAAGCGTTTCAAACAAGGCGACCGTGTGGTAGTTTATCACATTTCAGGTTGCGGATGTTGTAACGATTGCCGTCGTGGCTACATGATTTCGTGCAAAAGCGAATCGCGTGCTGCTTACGGCTGGCAACGTGATGGTGGCATGGCCGAATATATGATTGCTGAAGAAAAAGACTTGGTTCTGTTGCCTGATAGCCTGACTTATACTGATGGAGCACAAATTGCCTGCGGTTTTGGTACGGTGTACGAAGGTTTGGAAAAAATTGGAATTTGTGGCAATGATGCCGTGCTTGTTACAGGTCTTGGACCAGTTGGTCTGGCGGCATTGATGCTTGCAAAAGCCATGGGAGCGCAAAAACTGATTGGTGTGGACACGGTGGCTGAGCGTTGTCAAATTGCTATGGATTTAGGTTTGGCTGACGAAGTGATTGTTTCCGGGCCAGATACATTGGAAAAAGTAATGGCTGCTACAGGTGGAAAAGGCTTTGAAAGAACAGTCGACTGCTCGGGTCATACTTCTGCTCGCCAGCTTTGTATCCGTGCTACCCGTCAATGGGGAAAAATGGTAATGATTGGCGAAGGCGGAACGGTGGAATTTAACCCGAGTCCGGATATTATTCACGATCAAAAAACCATTTACGGTTCGTGGGTGACGTCTATCTGGCGCATGGAAGAATTGGTGGAGCGCATTGAGCGTTGGGGCATTCACCCTGAAGATTTGGTAACACACCGTTTTCAATTACAACAAGCACCTGAGGCTTACTCGCTTATGGCGGAAGGAAAATGTGGTAAAGTAGCTATCGTTTTTGACGAAGAAATAAAGTAAAAGATGCCCCCTAACCCCCTGAAGGGGGAATAAGAAAAAAAGGGGAATTAATATTAGTATTGATTATTGCAACAAAACATTTATTATGAATAAAATGAATAAAGAAAAAAATATGCCAAACGAAAGTATTTCCAAACTTTCCACC
>JBBQMQ010000057.1:0-13183 GCA_038329115.1 Bacteroidales bacterium | reverse complement strand
TTTTTCTTTTTCGAAAAAACTCTATAGCTGTTTTTCAATGCAGGATCGATATTAAATGACATGGACAGTATTCTTAGTTTATCATTTCCTTGTACAGGTGAATTATGAAAAGCCTGTATATTCGTTGCTTTTGGAATTGTGGTTTGAGAATAAAGTGTGTATCCACTGTACTCCACCGTCAAATAATATGTTTTTCCTTCTTTTCCTTTTAATTCAGTACCTTTATAAACGTAAGGTGGAAAATGGGTTTTATCCCATTTTGAAGTCAGAATTTCGGTATTCTCACCATCCGAAACCGTTACTTTCGCTGTTCGTATTACATTTTCGAGAATAGTTATTGAATCGACCTTCTTCCAGAGTGGAACATTCAATGATAGATATACGCTTGGAAATTCATCATTAGCAATATATCCTTCCACAATTATTTTTTGAGTGTAACCTCTTATTTCATAGTTCAAATCCGGTTTACAGGAACTGAATATAAAAATGAATAGTATAAATGCCATTGATTTTTTCATAATTAAAGCCTTCAAAAATGAAATGTCCATGAAACAGAAGGTACAATGGGTAATAAATAAGACATTCGGATACTTTGGGTATTTGTGCTATAAAATACCTGAAAAGGATTTGCCCTGTTATATACGTTATAAATGGAAAAATCCAGTTCCGATTCAATTTTATGCCACGGTTTAAGTTTATAATTAGCTGATAAATCCAATCGGTGATAAGGTGGCATTTCAAATGCATTGTATTTGCCGTATTCCAGTATGTATTTATTATCAATAACATACCAGCTTAAAGGTAGATTCAAACGATTTCCGGTGGCATATACATAAATTGCAGAGAAGCTCCAGCGATCATTTAATTTGTAAATTCCAATGACGGAAATATCATGTCTGCGGTCGTTTCGTGCCAGAAATGGAATTCCATTATTTATCCCATCAAACTGACGATAATTCCAGGCCAGATTATACGAAATCCAACCGGTAAGTTTTCCGAAATTCTTACTCACTTTAAATTCGGCACCATAAGTCCAGCCTTTACCAACCAACAAATTCTTTTCAAACATTCCGTTTGTAAAAGTAGTGGCAATTCCATTATTAAATTCCAATTGGTTTTCTAATGTTTTATAATATACTTCTACACTCATTTCCAATTTATTATCCATTAAATTTCGAAAATATCCACCCGAAAAATGCCACGAAGCCTGAAATTTTATATATTTTGAAGCGGGAATTTGTAAATCGGCAGGAATTCCAAACGAAAAGACCGGAATCTGATTCAAATACTGAATATGCCTTGTCGTTGATAATTTCAATGACGATTGTGAATTAATAAGGTATCTGGCAAATAAACGAGGTTCAATACCGGAATAAGTTTTTACAATGGTGTTTTTTGAATATTCTATATTTCCAGTTTCTTCATAATCTGTATACGGACCAAACTGTGCATAGAGATTAGCTCTTACCCCAAAATTCAATTGCCAATTGCCTGAAGTCCATTCATCACGGGCATAAACAGTCAACTGCGATGAATGAATCTGATTGTGTTCATTGTTTATTTCAAGTGGAATTACAGAATCTGTTCTGACAAAAGTCGGAATTGCTTTATTGACAGAGAATTCAGTGCCAAACTTGACTATGTGATTTTTAATAAGATGTAAAAAATCAGCTTTATAAGTAAAATTTTCGAATTGAGATTGAAGATTTTGCAGAGAATTATACCAGTCCAAAGCAGATTCAATATTAAACTTCGAATAACTTAATTGATGGTTCATACTCCAGTTATCATTAAAGATATGATTTAGTTGGAGTCCGGCTGCCGTATTTTCCCAAAAAGTAGTATTCTTATCAATATTATATCTTTTCAGTTCCACGATTCCAAAATTATCATTTCCTTTATAAAAATGTCCGGTAAGTTTTGTGCGTGATGCTAAATTAAAGGTAAATCCAGCGTTCGCATCCCAGTATTCATATTTATTGCGGGTGAGTAAACTATCAACTCCAACCACCGATAGAGCCGGAAGAATAATAGAACTGATATAACTTCCACGTAGCGAAGCATAAACAGAGAAATTAGTATTTAATGGAATTTGTAAAGAGATGCGTGAAGAAATAATACCTATCGAACCTTTTACATCGACTTTGTCGGGGATAGTATTGATTGAATTTATGTCAACAACCGATGATAAACGCCCTCCATATTCAGCTGGCATACCTGATTTAATAAATCGCATTTGGCCTATTAAATCAGGATTGAAAACAGAGAACATGCCCAAAACGTGAGTAGGATTTTGAATAAGTGTTCCGTTGAATAAAATCAGGTTTTGATCATTATTACCGCCACGAACATAGAAGCCTGAATTTGCCTCTCCAGATTGTGACACACCACCAAGGTATTGTAATGCTTTAAAAGGATCGCTTTCGCCGATTAATTTAGGTAGTTGCTTAAGTTGTTTTATGTCCAGACCAATTCCTATTGATCCGGACTTCAGGTTTGCATCAGTCAATCGTCCTGAAACTTCAACTTCCCTTATATCATACACCTTTCTATCCATCGAAATGGAATCTAAAGAATCTTTAGTAAGTACACGTTCATTTATGGCCTCTGTCAATTGAACAAAAGCTATTAAAAAAATAAATAAAAGGTGGTTTCTCATAGGGAAAAGGTTTGCTGCTAAATAAATCTATTCCTTATATAATAATCAGGATAAAATTACTTTACAACAACAGCTTCAATATTTTTGGCTCTGATCTGAATATAAATTGTTGACCCGGGTTTACTGTAAGCTGACTGAACATAACCCATTCCAATACCGATTTTGCTGTCGGGCAACATAGTTCCGGAAGTAACTTCACCGATTTTTTCTCCAACAGCGTTTACTATTTCATATTCGTGACGTGGAATACCACGTTCTTTCAACTCAAAACGAACCAGTTTGCGGGTTGTACCTTCAGTTTTTTGTTTTTCAAGCAAAGGCCTGTCAATCATATTTTTACCATCCACAAACTTTGTTATCCAGCCCAGTCCGGCTTCGATAGGCGAAGTGGTATCGTCAATATCGTTTCCGTACAAGGTAAATCCTTTTTCGAGGCGCAATGAATCGCGTGCTCCGAGTCCAATTGGTTTTATACCGTATTCAGCTCCGGTTGCAAAAAGAGCATTCCAAATTTTCTCACCTGCTTCAGGATAGAAATACAATTCGAAACCACCAGCACCGGTGTAGCCAGTATTCGAAAGAATCACATTATCAATTCCGGCAAAATCACCAACAGCAAAACCGTAATACGGAATCTGCGATAAATCGACAGTAGTTAGTTTTTGTAACATTTCAGTGGCTTTTGGTCCCTGTACTGCCAATTGAGCCATCCAATCGGAAGCATTCTCCAATTCAGCATTTTCAGAATTGTTAGCCACACACCAGTTCCAGTCTTTTTCAATGTTGGAAGCATTTACTACCAATAGATATTTCTCAGGTTCAAAATAATACACCAATAAATCATCCACGATGCCACCTTTTCCGTTAGGGAAACAAGCGTATTGGGCTTTTCCTATTGAAAGTGCTGAAACATCATTGGAAGTAACTTTCTGAAGAAAAGCAAGGGCATTCGGGCCTTTCACCCAGAATTCGCCCATGTGCGAAACATCGAAAACGCCCACAGCGTTGCGAACTGTCATGTGTTCGTCAGTGATTCCGCTATATTCAATTGGCATGTTATAACCTGCAAACTCGTGCATTTTTGCTCCAAGAGCAATGTGAATGTTGGTAAATGGAGTAGTTTTCATAAGATAATCCAGCCCCCTAAATCCCCCGATAGGGGACTTTTGAGATAGTTTTGTTATAATATTATTTAGTAGTTTTTTTTAGAAAAGTCTTTAAGTCCCTTATTGGGGGATTTAGGGGACTTTTATTTTTTAGCTAATAGTTCAACAATTTTTACCACCACCTGCATGGCTTTTTCCATGGATTGTACTGGAACAAATTCGTAACGTCCATGAAAATTATGACCACCGGCAAAGATGTTAGGGCAGGGCAGACCCATGTATGAAAGGCGAGAGCCATCGGTTCCGCCACGTATAGGTTTCACATTGGGTTTTACACCAACTTCTTCCATAGCTTCGAAAGCCAAATCAACCACATACATCACCGGTTCTACTTTTTCACGCATATTGTAATACTGGTCTTTCAAATCAATTGTGGCCGTGTTTTCACCAAATTCTGAATTTATTTTGTTGACAAGATGTTGTATCTCTTTTTTGCGCCTTTCGAAACGATCACGGTCATGATCACGGATAATATAACTGAGTGTAGTTTTTTCAACGGTACCTTCAATATTTGTCAAGTGGTAAAAACCTTCGTAATCCTGCGTATGTTCGGGAGTTTCAGAGCGGGGAAGCATACCAATAAACTGTTGTGCAATCCGCATAGAATTGATCATTTTGTGAAAAGCATAGCCCGGATGAACGTTCACACCAGCAAAATGCACTTTTGCTCCAGCTGCATTGAAGTTTTCGTATTCCAATTCGCCAATTTCACCACCATCCATGGTGTATGCCCATTCGGCATTAAATTTATATACATCAAAATGATCAGCACCCTGACCAATTTCCTCATCGGGAGTGAAACCCAAACGAATTTTACCATGTTTTATTTCGGGATGTGCTATCAGATATTCCATAGCTGTAACAATTTCAGCCAATCCTGCTTTGTCATCTGCCCCAAGCAGAGTTGTGCCATCAGTTACAATAATATCCTGACCTTTGTATTGCAGAATTTCTGGATATTTAGATATTTCGAAAACAATTTCTTTTTCTGCATTCAACAGAATATCATTTCCGTCATAATTTTCTACAACCTTTGGCTTCACTTGTCTTCCACTCATATCGGGACTTGTGTCCATGTGTGCAATAAAACCGATAGTAGGAATTACTTTGTCGGTATTAGCTGGTAATGTAGCCATTATATAGCCATTTGTGTCCAACTCAACCTCTTTTAAGCCGATAGAAGTTAGTTCTTCGACAAGATACTTTGCCAGAACCATTTGACCCGGTGTACTTGGAGTCATATTTGTGTTTTCGTCTGACGTGGTGGTAAAGCTTACATATTTCAGAAATCGTTCGGTGATATTCATAAGGATATGGATTTAAAATTACAGTCGCAAAATTACGTAAAAATTGGTATAAAAATTAGTTTTTGACATATTTTTTACTAACAGCATGTCAATAAAATAAATTCATTAGAATGAGTGCGTTACTTTAATAATTATTTAAGACAAACAGAAATAAAACGGGAATTTAATCAAAAGTCTTTACCTTTAATAAATATTTTCATTAATAATCAAACGAAGCTAATGAATTCAATTAAAAATCAATATTTAAGCTGGAATTAAGCATATTCTGCACAAAATGTGTGAATTATATAATTAATATTTAAAGTTATGTAACAAATAAGTCCTTAAAGTTTCATTACTTTGTCAAAAATATTTCAATCGGATTCAACATATTACTGTGAATTATTGTTCTTATTCATGTATATTACAAACTATTAAACTCAAAAAAATGAAAACAATCAAATTTTATGCAATTATTACAGCACTCGTATTTGTAACGTCATCGTGTGTTGAAAATTCAGAAAAGTACAAAGCCATCGTGGCTCAACGTGATTCAGTGGAACAGGTAAAGCAGGCCCTTGATTCCAATTATAATCAAACACTTGTCCTTCTAAACGATATTGAAACCGGATTCTCACAAATTACTCAAAATGAAATTGAAATGAAGGTTAACCTCAAAGGAGTAGAAGGGCCGAAAACCAACAAAAGAGAAATGATAGCAGCACAAATGACCGCTATAAAAGAAGGTGTTGAAAAAAACAAAGCAAAGATTTCAGAACTTCGGAGGTTGGCAGCTAAAAGTGGTAAAGCAAACAACAAGTTGACTGAAACAATCAAACGTCTGCAAAGTGAACTGGATGCGCAAGGTATTCAGATTCAAACCTTACAGACAGAATTAGAACAGAAAAACATCAAGATTAATGAGCTCAACACGACGGTTGCTGTTCAGAGCAAAAATATAACTGAACAACAAAATGTGTTGGAACAGCAAAAATCCACGCTAAAAGTACAGGATGCGGATCTTAATGCAGTATGGTACTGTATCGCTTCGTCTAAGAAACTAAAGGACGCAAAAATTATTTCAAACACAGGACTCTTTCAGTCCAAAAAGGTGCTGGATACTGACTTTGATAAAACCGCCTTTACTCAGGCTGACCTGAGAAGCATTTCATCTATTGCTACCGATAGTAAGAATATTAAAATCATCTCCTCTCACCCTCAAAGCAGTTATAAACTTGTAACGGGCGACGATAAGAATATCACTATCCAGATTACAGATCCTTCAAAATTCTGGAGTGTATCAAAATATTTGGTTGTACAAAAATAACTCCATTGAAAGAAATAAGGTTTAGATAGACCGATTCTGCTTCGGTATGTAAAATATTAAAATCTGCATTTTTTAAAAGGCAAGCATTACAGCTTGCTTTTTTTTTTCAAAAATAACCGAAATTTCTAATTTTTTTTGTCCTAAATATAACATGATTAATTTAACTTATTTATTTTCAGTAGTTTGTAAACATTTATTTATGAATGTTGTTTTAATAGGCAGATTAAGCTAATTTAAATTATTAATTATCAAAAAACAATTAAACATGAAAAAAATTTATTTTCCTATGTTTGTGACAATGATAATTGTCACTTCATGTCAGATGAAAACAAAGACTGTTCCCTTTGACCCTGCGACTGCCAAAACCGAAGTAACCAAAACATTGGATAGCATGGATATGGCTCTGAAATCAAAAGATGCAAAAACATTTTTATCTTTTTACAAGGAGGATGGTCTTTATTGCGGTACAGATCCTACAGAATTGTGGGACAAAGCCGGTTATACTAAAACAATAACCGAAATGTTGTCAGATACAGCCAGTACATTTAAAATGAATGTAACTAAAATGGAAATCCGTTTCGATAGTGAAGGAAATTCCGTTAATGTTTTGCGACAATTTGTTGCCGGCTGGAGCAAACCTATTGAACTTCGGAGCACCATGCATCTTGTAAAATCAGATAACAAATGGATGGTTGATTTTGCTAGTCTGGCTTTAGTTCCAAATAATAATGATTTACCTAAACTTACAGGTTCGTTGAATAAGTAAAACAAATCGGTTCAAACTTGCTGTATAGACATAAAATAGTTATAGTAACAGCCGGTTGCAGAAATGTAACCGGCTGTTACTATAAATTTGTTTGAGAAAAGGAATATTTAAGTACTTTTGTGTCTTGAAAAAAACAAATTTTGAATAAAAAAGAATGACTAGAAGACACTTGATAATACTTGCAATAACAGCTTTGTTTAGCGGAGCTTTACAGGTCAATGCACAGGAAACAGAGAAAAATACAATATCCGCCATTTATCAGAATGCGCTCACAAGCTACGATGCATACAATAATTTGAAAGAACTTTGCACGAATGCAGGAGGAAGATTGGTAGGGTCGTCAGCATCGGAACGTGCAATTCTGATTTTAAAAACGCAAGTGGGCAAACTTAATCCGGATACTTCTTATTTGCAAAATTACACGACTCCATCATGGCGTTGCAAATCAAAAAGCCAGGCAATAGTCTATTATGGTTCCAAAAAAAAATCACTCAATGTTGTGAATCTGGGTCTGTCGGTAAGTACACCAAACACTGGAATTAAAAAACAAATACTTGAAGTCCATTCACTTATTGAACTTGATAGTCTTGGAAGTAATGTAGTTAAAGACAAAATAGTTTTTTTCAACCGGGCAATGGATAATTCAAAAATCAACACGTTCGAAGCTTATAGCGGAGCAGTTGATCAACGATCAAGAGGTGCTGCAAAAGCCTCACAATATGGAGCTTCGGGTGTAATTGTCCGTTCAATGTCCACTGAACGTTACGATTTTTCACATACGGGCGTAAGCCGTTACAAAGAAGGCTTAAAGGAAATACCAAATATTTCCATTAGTACAAACGATGCTGATAAGCTAAGTAGAATAAGTAAGGAAAATACAAGTGTAAAAGTCTGGATAAAAAGTAGTACAGAAACTATTGACTCTGCACGAACAGCCAACTTGATAGCAGAAATAAAAGGAAGCCAACATCCGGAAAAAATCATTGTAATCGGTGCTCATATTGATTCCTGGTTTAATAGTCCCGGAGCGCATGATGATGGAGCGGGTTGCGAACAGATGATTGATGTGTTTAGAATTTTTAAACAATTGAATATCAAACCAATTAATACGATTCGTTTAGTGTTGTTTATGGATGAAGAAATGTATCAGTCCGGCTCAAAAGTATATGCTGATTTTGTTGAGAAGGAAAAGAAAGAACATATTGTTTCCATCGAATCAGATGCTGGTGGGCTTTTGCCGTTGGGATTTGGGATTGATGCAGGTGACTCAGTCACTAATGCAATCAAAAAACTAACGGAGCAATTATTCGACTACGGAATTTACAAAACAGGCAGGGGATATGGTGGCGTGGATATTGAGCCATTAAAGCAATTCGGTATTCCTTTAATAGGATTATCAACTAACAGTCAGCGATATTTTGAATATCACCACTCGGCCAACGATACTGTTGAAAATGTCAGCCGTAGAGAAATGCAACTGGGTACTGCAGCTATTGCAAGTTTGGTATATTTAATTGACAGAAACGGAATTAATTAAACTAAACTCTACTATTGTTTTTGTTTTTTCATTGATTCTGAAACGGTTATCAAGTCTTTGACCAACAATCCATACAATATTTTCACCCGAAATAAGTAACCAACTTTGTTCTTTTTCGAGCAAACTGAGCTTGTTATTTACAAAGAAATCGCTCACTTTCTTTTGTTGAGTCATTCCGAAAGGATAAAACGCGTCGCCTTCTTCCCACTTTCGGATTGTCAATGGAAAGGTAAGCTTGGATGCATCAACCTGAATGCAATCAAGATTTTTTGAAGGAATAAACTCCGAAGTTATATTTCTACAGATTATTTTCATCTCAAAAGGCTGATTTATTGCCCTTTCATTTTCGGTAATCCAGAATTTATCTTTCAGAATCGGTTTAATTTCATTTATAATCAGGTATTTTCTATCTTTTACCAATCTATACGTATCTGAAAAAAATACTTTGCCGGATTCTCCATTCAGATTTGCTGTAATTTGTTCTATTACAGCGTTATTGAAGCCAAATGGATGCAATAATTCAAACATAACTGTCGGAATATGAATTTGTTTTTTTAGTAAATCAATATCAATTTTTATTGCATCCTTATCCTTGTGTACAATGATTTTCTCAATTTCATTAATGGCTTGTTGATAAACAGCCAGATTTCCTTCAAAATGTGCCAAAGAATTGTATAAAGTCTGGCGAACCGAAGGATTTATTTCTTCCAGTAAAGGCAAGATTTCATTCCTGAATTTATTGCGTTGATAATCTAAGGTTGAATTTGTAGAATCTTCCACATGAGATAAATCGTGTCTGACCAGATATGTTTCAATTTCCAAACGGGTCAGGCAGAGTAGGGGACGGATCACTTTTTCGTTTCGGGCAGGAATTCCTGTTAAACCTTTCAATCCTGTGCCACGAACTAAATTCATCAGCAATGTTTCAATGCTATCGTCGGCATGATGAGCCACCGCAATGGCTTGCGCATTGATTTTTACAAGCAATTCATTAAACCAGGCATAGCGTAAATCCCGCGCTGCCATTTCGATAGAAATACCATGTTTGGACGCATATTCAGTTGTCTCAAAATCAATGAAATAACTCTGAATTTTCAGGGTTTTTGCCAGTTCGCGAACGAATGATTCATCCCGATCCGATTCTTCCATTCTCAAATGAAAGTTGCAATGGGCAATCACACATTCATAACCCAGCGACATTAATATATGCAACAGAACTACAGAGTCAGTTCCTCCGCTGACACCAATCAGTACGGGTTTGTTTGGTACCAGCAATTGATGTTTTTCAATATATGTTTGAACTTTTTGTTGCATTTTATGTGTGTTTTGAAGTATCTTTGTATTTGAAATAACACATACAAAGATATTCATTTTAGTTTAAAACTTTTCAATGGAACAAAAAGTTTGAAAAGAAAACTCAATTTAATAAATATGAAGACTTTCCTTGAATTGGTTCAAACCCGCCAGAGCGACCGTGCTTATTTGGACAAACCGGTGGAAGCTGAAAAAATAGAACGTATTCTGGAAGCAGCACGTTTAGCACCTTCTGCCTGTAATGCTCAACCGTGGAAATTTATTGTAGTTACCGATATCGAAAAACGAATGGAGGTTGCAGAAGCCACATCCAGCAAGTTGCTGTCTATGAATCATTTCACAAAACAAGCTCCTGTTCAATTGGTTTTAGTTGAAGAAAGCGCGAATTTTACATCCAGTGTCGGCGGTTGGGCCAAAAACAAACATTTCCCGCATATTGATTTGGGAATTGTTGCAGCCCATGTCAGTTTGGCTGCTGCTGATGAAGGTCTTGGTTCGTGCATTATCGGTTGGTGTGATGAAAAGAAAGTACAAAAAACGCTTGAAATCCCTAAAAATAAACGTGTTATGCTTGTTATTTTGTTGGGCTATTCGGCTCAACCACTTCGCGAGAAAAAGAGAGAGGAAATGGCAGAAATTGTTTCATACAATAAATACTGAAAGAAGAACCCCTAGCCCCTAAAGGTGAATATGATTAGTATTTCATTCTAAAACCAACTATGAAAAAGATATTAAGAGACGAAAGTAACTTTAATTCCCCTTTAGGGGTTAGGGGTTCTTTGTCTTACGCCGAAACCATACAATTTCTATATGACCGACTTCCGGTTTTTCATCAAATTGGAGGACCAGCATATAAACCCGGATTGGATAACACAATACGGTTAATGAACGCTTTGAAAAATCCTCAAAACCAATACCGTACTATTCATGTAGCCGGAACGAACGGAAAAGGATCTGTTTCGCATTTGCTGGCTGCTGTGCTACAACAAGCAGGTTATAAAGTAGGGTTATATACTTCGCCTCATTTGGTTGATTTTGGAGAACGAATCCGAGTGAACGGGGAAATGATTGAGCAACAGTATGTTGTTGATTTTGTTGAACTGCATAAAAATCTGTTTAATGAGATTGAACCTTCTTTTTTTGAAGCAACCATGGCTATGGCTTTCGATTATTTTTCGTCTGCGAATATTGATGTGGCTGTTATTGAAGTTGGTTTGGGTGGCAGGCTGGACAGTACAAACATCATAAAACCAGAGTTATCGGTGATTACCAATATAAGTTTCGATCATGTAGGTTTTTTGGGTGATACGTTTGAAAAAATTGCCTTTGAAAAGGCCGGAATTATTAAACCAAATACACCGGTAGTTATAGGTGAATCTTTGCATGAAACAAGACCGGTTTTTGAAGCTAAAGCTCGCGAAGAAAAATCAGCTATATATTTTACAGAAGATTTAATTTCAGTTCGTTTCAGAAATTATGAAAGCGGGAAAATGCGAATTGAAACATCTGATAATAAAGAATTTGTAATTGGATTAAGTGGAAATTATCAACTAAAAAATATTGCTACAACTTTAATTGCTATTGAACAATTGAGAAAATTAAATTTCAAGATATCGGAATCTCATTTGCATCAGGGGCTTGAAAATGTGGTAGAAATTACCGGTTTTCAAGGACGCTGGCAGGTATTAAGTCAAAACCCGACTATCGTTGCCGATACCGGACATAATGTTGGTGGCATTCAGTTTGTTACAGAACAACTCAAGTCTCAGAATTACAAAACGTTGCATATAATTATTGGAATGGTGAATGATAAAGATATTTCATCTGTATTGGCATTATTTCCAGTTAATGCACAGTATTATTTTACACAGGCCAACATTTCACGGGCGCTTCCTGCTAATGAGTTGATGCAAAAAGCTACTGTTTTTGGTTTGTCGGGGAATTTCTATTCAACAGTAAAACAAGCAGTAGATGCAGCTTTAGAAAATTCTGAAACAGATGATTTTATATTTATCGGTGGTAGTAATTTTGTGGTTGGTGAAGCATTGCCCTGTTTATCAATAAAATAAAGATAATTAGTTATTTATGAAAATTTCGAAATCTGAAATCAACTATTTAATTCAAATCATTCTTAGCTGGATGGTGATTGATTTTGCGGGAAACCTTTTTGGTTTGTGGTTTATGAAACTGTTGAACGAAGCCGCGTATGTTTATCCTGAAAATATCCTAAATGAGTTTTTTGGACCAATTCTATTTCAATCATTGTTTTTTGGAATTTGCATTTCCGTGGCATTTCTGTATATGAAAAGGAAGAATCTGGCTCTTTATGCTTTCGGTGCGTTTCAATTCCTCGTTTTTCATATCATTCTGCTAACCAATTTAAAAATCCATCACGGACTTCATTATGTAACTACATTTGATAATTTGGGATTGAAATATTTATCTTATTGTGGTCAGTATCTGATTGACATACTCTATCTTTATTTTCCGGTTAACGGTAATTTCGAAAATGGAATGTTTGCTCCTGAAAATCTGGGTACTTTCTATATTCACTGGATTTTCCTGAATATTGCATATTATTTTGCAATAACCTGGCTTTCAATTAAAACAATAAATTTCCTTTTTAAAGATATTGTAGAAAATCCGAAAATTAAAGAATAACTCAACTGATAATAAACAAAACTGGCTGAAAATCAATCGATTTCAGCCAGTTTGTTATTCTTAAAAAAGGAAGTTAAGCCGTTTTTACTTTATAACTACAGGATGCTTTTCCTTTCACAATATTGGTAAGTTTTGATTTAAGAAGCTGACGCCGAACCGGATTAACTTTATCCGTAAATAAATGTCCTTCCAAATGATCATATTCATGTTGAATAACGCGTGCCTTGAAATCTTCAAATTCTTCAATATGTTCATTAAAATCAGAATCCAGATATTTTAATTTTATTTTCTGAGCACGCATAACGGTTTCATGAATTCCGGGAATGCTCAGACAACCTTCTTCACCGGGAACTTCATCTTCACTTTTCTCAAGCATCTCAGGATTAATCATGGCAACTTTAAACTCACCAAGTTCAGGATTATCTTCGAGCAATGGTGCTAAATCAATAACAAGCAAACGAATAGCC
>JBBQMQ010000056.1:0-13322 GCA_038329115.1 Bacteroidales bacterium | reverse complement strand
CTTAAACAACCGCTAAATATGCCCAGAACTGTAAAATCGGCTCGTCCGAAAATGAAAACTAAAGAAGTGAAGGCAGATCTCACTTAAGCTTTTTTGAATTTTCTGGAATTAACAGATTTGGCTATCATTGAACATCCAACTATGGATTATACTCTGTTGTTAAACGAAATCAATGAATTGCTGATATCATACAAAGCAACTAAAGCCAGTGCAACACGTAATAAGAATGCTGCCGGAGATACTAAAACAAAATCAAAGAAGCTGCTTAAAAAATTTTATTTAACTAAATTCTCTTGTCAAAATAAGCCTTCATACCTATGATCTGCACCCCAAAAGTTGTATGGATTTGTTTTTATTCTAAACATGGTCGTTGTTTTATTTAAAGAGTTGTTTTTCAACCAAAATAAAACATGTAGAAACATTCTATGCAACGTTTCCCAGTTCTTGTATTCTCCGGATTTTTAATCCCAAAATATATCTGCTTTAATCTTTTTCAATGACAATACTAAATGAAAGTTGGGAAATAGCAGATAGCAAATTATTATAATACATACAGTTGGGATTCCTGGCAAGTAAAACGACAGAGCCGGGCAGCAAATCGCAACAACGTACAATATCCTTCTTTCATATAACAGGAACATCCGAATGGTCAGGTCTCTTTTACCAAAACAATGTTTATATATTTATACATAAATAAAACATTCTTTGGCTATTTTTGTTTTATTCGTGTAAGTCTCTCAAAAAAGGTAAAGTTGTTTAAATACTTTCTGACATTAATCATTTCATAACAATATATATATCATTATGAATCAATAAATCAAATGATTTATAGATTCTTTTAGCAATAAAAAATAAGACTCTCTTATGTTTAACTAATAAAATAATGTTTTGTATGGAAAATTCAAATGATTACTCAGAAAACAAGAAGTTATCTCCGTGGTGGAGAAGGGGTCTGGTGTTTATTTTACTTTTGGAATTTGCAGTATTAATATGGGTGACAATGGGCAGTTACTACCGCGATTCACAGCCTCCTATCCCCGAAAAAGTCATTGACAGTAAAGGTTCGGTGGTATTTACCAAAGCGGATATTGAAACAGGTCAACAACTTTTCCTGAAAAGAGGACTCATGAATAATGGAAGTATTTGGGGTCATGGTGCTTATCTGGGTCCTGATTTTTCTGCGCAATATCAGCATAATCTGGCGCTAGAAGTTCGGAATAATATTGCTGTTGAAAAGTTTAAGACAGACTTTCAAGGCTTAAAACCGGATCAAAAAGAATTATTGGTAAGTCATACTCGCGATTATTTAATCCTAAACCGTTATAATCCTGATAATCACACATTACTTTTTACCGAAATTGAAAAGATATCATTTAATGATCAAACCGGTTATTGGAAAAATTATTTTCAAAATCCGGCTGTTAACCGCGGATTGTCTAAAAACCTTTTTGTAAATCAAGAAGAATTAAGGCAGCTTACCGCGTTTTTTGCTTGGGCAGCATGGGCTTCTTCAGCAAATATCCCGGGTAAAAACTACTCCTACACCAATAATTTTCCGTATGAACCCTTAATTGGAAATGGCCCTTCAACTGCCACCATATTGTGGAGTGCCTTAAGCCTTATTAATTTGCTGGCTGGAATTGGTTTGATAATGTTTTTCTTCGGTAGGTTCAATTATCTGGGTTGGCGAAAAAGAAAAGATTTATTGCCACCTCAACTTATTCTCGGCAAGCCAACTGCCATTGAACGTTCATCCATTAAGTTTTTTATTGTTGCCGTTATCTTGCTTTTATTCCAAACTTTTGCAGGAGGAGCCTTGGCACATTACTTTGTGGAACCTGATGGTTTTTTTGGAATAGATCTTTCAACTTATTTTCCTTCGAATATACTTCGTACCTGGCATTTGCAATCTGCTATTTTGTGGATAGCAACCGCTTATGTGGGCGGCGGTATTTTTATTTCTTCCATTTTATCGAAACGTGAACCAAAAGGACAGGTTGGATTAATTAATTTTCTATTTGTAGCTTTTGGCATCGTAATATTTGGTAGTCTGATCGGACAATATCTGGGCATTAAAGATCTTTTGAAAAATATATGGTTTTGGTTCGGAAATCAAGGTTGGGAATATCTCGAAATTGGTCGTGCCTGGCAATATTTAATGGCAGTTGGTTTGGTTTTATGGGCATTTTTGCTTTTAAGATCGGTAAGACCTACCAAAAAAGAGCCGGAAGAAAGAGAATTGAAAACCCTATTTATATTGGCTGCTTTCTCGATCCCGTTCTTTTATTTGCCTGCTTTTTTCTTTGGTTCAACAACTAACTATTCTACTGTAGATACCTGGCGTTTCTGGATAATACATCTTTGGGTGGAAGGCTTTTTTGAAGTATTTGCAACTGTGATGGTGGCTATCATGTTTTACAAACTGGATTTAGTTTCCAAACAAACGGCTACACGGATTATTTATCTGGATGCTGTTTTGTTTTTGGGTGCAGGGATATTGGGCACCGGACATCATTGGTATTGGAACGGACAAACAACGGCTTCTATGGCTATTTCGGCCTCCTTCTCTGCATTGGAAGTTGTCCCTCTTGTTCTGTTGACATTGGAAGCTTCTGATTTCGGCAGACTAATGCGCACCAAAACCGATGAAAAAGGAAACAAAATAGATTTTCCACACAAATGGACTTTTTACTTTCTTATTGCCGTAGGCGTATGGAATTTTGTTGGAGCAGGAATTTTTGGGTTCTTAATCAATCTTCCGGTAATCAGTTATTACGAAACAGGAACTAACCTGACACCAAACCACGGACATGCGGCTTTAATGGGTGTATTTGGTATGTTAGCCATTTCATTTGTTATTTTTGCCATTCGCCAGATTTCTTCTGCAGAACATTGGCGTAAAATAGAAAAATTCGTGAAACTATCATTCTGGGGACTAAATATCGGTTTGGCCGGTATGGTTATTCTACAACTTTTCCCCAGTGGTGTTTTACAATTGCTGGATGTAATAAATAACGGTTACTGGCATGCCAGAAGCTTAGAATTTTCCGGTCAACAAGATATTATCAACCTTGCATGGCAACGCTTACCTGCTGATATTATTTTTATAGTTGCAGGAGTTTTGCCACTTTTAGTTGCTGTACTTTATACTTACGTCAATATGCTAAAATCGAAATCTAAAGCATGAGAAATAATATGATTTTCAATATGATTCGTTAACCGACAGAAAAGAAGCTATCTGATTTTTGAATGGTTCGTTATAAAATTATTTAAAACATTGATATTTAATAGTTTAATAACATAATTCAAATGGCACGTGCCGATTTATCGGTAGACAAAAACTTTCAGTTTTTCATCGCGACTTTGCATCTTCGCGACTTTGCGTTCAAATAGTTTTTTTTATAACGAACCATTGGACTTTGAGACAGTCTCTTTTCTCATGCTCTGATTTACCCGGCTTTATTGAATTGTCTATAAAAAGCTCTGCACGCATG
The DNA here is from genome assembly GCA_038329115.1 of Bacteroidales bacterium. Lineage (GTDB taxonomy): Bacteria > Bacteroidota > Bacteroidia > Bacteroidales > Paludibacteraceae > Paludibacter. The sequence goes on along the minus strand of JBBQMQ010000056.1, from coordinate 9,828 downwards.
TTTAAATTGTTTTTTTGAATTGTGTGGATTTGTATTTTGTTGTGTTTATTGTAAAATTGGAATTATTTTAATTTAAATGAATGAATAATATTGATTTGTGTTTGCATAATAAAATCTTTATTATATATTTGCATCATTATTAAAATATATAGAGAAATCCATATTGACTATAATTTTTAATCAGTTATAAATCAATTGATTGTTGAAGTAAAGGGGAGTTGATATGTTTTATTTTTATTTCTAACAATTTCAATTTACTAATTTTAATTTCAAGAAGAATGAGTGAGAAAGAAGATAATCCCAAAAAGAAAACCAGAAGAGAATTTTTACAGGAACTGGGATATGTAGGAATTGGCGCAGTGTTAGGAGGCTCGGCCATTTTTGCAGGAATTAATTACGATAAACGAAAAAAACAGATTGACCGGATTAAGGTGTTGACTGCCGAAAATGAACTGATGGAGATTGACCGTAATCTGGCAGCGCAGGTTCCGAAATCGAAAGCAGAAATACTGACTTATCTTCAGAAAGAAGGTCGTGAAGGAATCCCCGGAAAACGCTGGGTGATGGTTATTGACCTGTCGAAATGCAAGAATGCTCAAAAATGTATGGGTGCCTGTCAGGGTGCGCATCATCTCCGTCCCGAGCAATCGCATATCAAAACCCTGAAAATGCAGGAATCGGTGAATACGCAACCGTATTACATGCCCAAACCTTGCCAGCATTGCGATAACCCACCGTGTGTGTCGGTATGTCCGGTTGATGCCACCTATAAACGTGCTGATGGAATTGTGCTGATTGACAACGAACGGTGTATTGGATGTCGTTTTTGCATTGCTGCTTGTCCTTACAGCGCCCGTTATCTGAACTGGACAGAACCATTATACGCCGAAGTAGATAAAGATAAAGTGTACAACGTGGAGCTTAATATTCCTCAGAAAAAAGGTACTATTACCAAATGTCTGTTTAGTGCCGATCGTTTGCGCGAAGGTAAATTGCCGTATTGCGTAGCAGCTTGCCCAAATGGTGTGTTTTATTTTGGCGATGAAAACGAAGATGCTGTTACCAACGGAACTACCAACGAAACGGTTCGTTTCAGAAAATTACTGGCAGACAACGGCGGATATCAGTTAATGCCGGAATTAGGCACAAAGCCACGGGTATATTATTTACCTCCGAAAGGAAAAGATTTTCCATTTCAGGATAAAGACCGGGAAGAAACTGAAGAACAGGTAAACGGTTAATGGCAGCCCCCAAAATCGCAAACATATACATAGCTATAAATTAAGATACTATTCAAATTCTTTTAGGTGTACACTCATAACTAGAATATTATGGCAGCACTCTCAAAATCTGACAAAATAACTTCCGATTTGCTCCGGCACATCAGGCTCAATAAATCATTTATTATCTGGATGGGATTTTTGAGTGCATCATTGCTGGTGTGTTTATATGCCTATTTTACCCAGCTCCGCGATGGATTAGGTGTTGCCGGTATTCGCGATTATGTTTCGTGGGGTATGTATATTTCGAACTTTGTATTTTTTGTTGCTACAAGTTTAATTGGGATGCTTATCAGTGCCATATTGGGACTGTTGGGTACAAAATGGTCGGCACCGCTGGCCCGTATTGCCGAAATTATCGCCCTTGCCTTTGCTTTGGTGGCCGGTTTGGTTATTGTTTCCGATATGGGGCGTCCTGACCGGTTGTTGAACGTCATTATTCACGGACGCGTTGAATCGCCGATTGTGTGGGATATTACGGTGGTTACCATTTATATTGTCATTAGTGCTTTGTTGCTTTATTTGCCGCTGATTCCCGATTTAAAAATATGTAATGAGAAACTGACAAACGTTCCGAAATTCGGACGGAAAATATACGAACTGCTTTCGTTAAGTTGGGTTGGTTCGGAAAAACAGGTTGAAATTCTGAAAAGGTCGGTATGGCTTTTATCCATTTTGATTATTCCGGTGGCGCTTGCCATTCATACCGTTACTTCCTGGCTTTTTGCCGTTACCCCGCGAGCCGGTTGGGATTCTACTATTTTCGGACCTTACTTTGTTGCCGGAGCTTTTGTATCGGGTTGTGCCGCGGTTATAATTGCCATGTATTTTTACCGGAACAATTATAAATTGCAGGATTATATTACCGAAATGCACTTCGACCGGATGGGAAAACTGCTGGTGTTGGTTTCGCTGGTTTACTTGTACTTCAATTTGAATGAATATATGGTGCCGGGTTATAAAATGAAGAAATTTGAAGCCATTCATTTAAACGAACTTTTCACCGGAGCACATGCGGTACTTTTCTGGTCGACACAACTGTTGGGATTAGTTTTACCGACAATTCTACTCTTGTTTAAAAAAATGCGTAAACCGCTTCCGATGTTTGTAATCGCCATATTTGTATTGGTGGGAGCGTGGTTTAAACGGTATATTATTGTGATTCCAACTCAGGAACATCCGTTTCTGCCCATTCAGCTCGTTCCCAATATGTTTAAACATTATACGCCAACGTTGACAGAAATACTAATTACCATTGCACCTATGCTTCTGGTTCTGATTATTATATCCGTTTTGTCGAAAGTGATTCCTATTATACCGCTGCAGGAAATGATAGATGAAGAGAAAGAATAGTTGGTAGTAGGTAGTAGGTAGTAGGAGGGAGTAAGAATTACCAGTCTGAAAATGAAAAGAAACAAATAAATCTTACATTTAATAATTCGTGTAATTTGTGTAATTCGTTGTTTTTTTTAAGACTTGGTAATAAGTAGTTGATAATCGGAAGTAGGTAGTATTTAGTAAGAGATTATACAAAATATTAATATAAATGCTTATGTATAAAAAGAATATTGTTTTTAAAATTTACATTATACTATTCGTATCATTGAGTTGCATGCCTTTGTTTGCACAAAATTGGGATATTCCTGCGGAGAAAAGTGCAAAAAACAGTTACATTCAATTCAATTCTGTTACTGCCAAACAAGGTGAGGAACTTTTCTCTAAAAGTTGTATGTCGTGTCACGGAAATCCGGGAAAAGGAAACAGCTTGAAAACGTTGAAGCCTATGCCGCCGGATTTGGCAAGCAAAATCACTCAAGTACGCACCGATGGTGATCTGTTTTATATAATTTCCACTGGAAAGTTGGTTATGCCTTCGTTCGTTAATATTTTTTCGGAAGAACAACGCTGGCAGATTATATCGTATCTCCGGAGTTTTAATAAAAACTATGTTCAGGTACTTTCCAAGTTTGATCCCAATAAGGCTAAACTGGTGAAAATAAATATGAATTTTGATGCTAAGACAAATAAAATAAAAGTAAATGTGGCGGCGCATGAGAAGAAAGGACTTGTTATCCTGCACGATGATGATATTGCATTGTTTGTGAAATGTTACTTTGGCCGTTTACAGATTGAAAAAACGATTAAAACAAATGCTTTTGGCGAAGCTGAATTTAATTTTCCAACCGACCTGCCGGCCGATAAAGCCGGAAATCTGGATGTGATTGTAAAAGTAAGTGATGATAATTATGGTGAAATAGAATCCCTGACCAAACTGAAAGCCGGAATTGCAACCGATAAACCTTCGCTGACCGAAAAGCGAGCCATGTGGAATGTAATGGCAAAAACGCCTATCTGGCTGCTTATCACCTACACAGCATGTGTGCTTTTGGTATTGTTATGTTTCGTTTATATTTTCTATAATTTATATAGAATTAAAAAATCGGGTACTAATTTAAAATAGAAATAATGAAAAATCTTGGCGTAATTGGACGTATTTTATTCGCTCTGCCTTTTGGAATTATGGGTTTAAATCATTTTTTAATGACAGATATGTTTGTAGGACAATTGACATCATTTATTCCGGGGGGCGGTTTTACAATTCTGCTTATTGGTGCCATGCTGATCATCGCAAGTATCAGCATTATGCTGAACCAATATGTGAAAATAACCTGTTTCTGGCTTGCCGGTCTTCTTTTTTTGTTTATTGTTACCATTCATATTCCTCAGCTTTTTACCGGAGCATGGCAACTTCCACTTATTGAATTATTGAAAGATACTTCTTTATTAGGTGGTGCCATTATGATTGCATTATACCTGGATTCTCAAAAAAAAGAAGAACAAGAAACTAAAGAATAAAAACTATGAAAAAGGGACTATTTCTGATATTTATTTTCTTTGTTGGTGTATCGCCATATACGTATGCTCAGGTGGATCAATCGCCCGAAGTGGGTGTGGTTGAACATCTTGGAAGTACACTACCGCTGGATTTGAAATTTGTAAATGATAAATCTGAACCGGTATCTCTCAGACAACTTATCGATAAACCGACTATTTTATCTTTTGTATATTTTGATTGTCCGGGGCTTTGCAGTCCGTTGCTGGAAGGTGTGGGCGATGTGATTTCAAAAACCGATTTGGTTTTTGGAAAAGATTATCAGGTAATTACAATAAGTTTCAATTTCCGCGACACACCTGAAAAAGCTAAAGAAAAGAAAAAACGTTTTACCGAACGGTATGCAAAAGGGAAAAGCGATGGATGGATTTTCCTGACAACCGACAGTACCACTATTTTCAATATTACACATGCTGCAGGTTTTATCACCAAAGCAGTGGGATTGGATTTTGTGCATCCATCGGCCATTATTGCAGTCAGTCCAAATGGTATGATTACCCGATACCTGTATGGAATTACTTTTTTGCCAATTGATTTTAAAATGGCAGTTATTGAAGCAAATAAAAACCAACCGCGTCCTACTATTCAAAAAGTAATGTTGCTTTGTTTCAGTTACGATCCTGCAGGTCAGCGTTATTCATTGGATGTTTTGAAAATAACCGGAATATTGATGGTGTTTTTTATACTTGTTTTTATAATCGTATATTTAATTAAACCACGAAAGAAAAAAATCTAAATTAAGTAGTCATGAGTAATGATAAAGAAAAAACGGAATATGTAAGTTATCTGGACTATAAAGGAAAATATACCGGAATTCGTTCGTGGATTTACACCATGGATCATAAACGAATTGGCTTATTGTATTTGTATGCCATAATTGTATTGTTCTTCGTTGGGGCGTTATTGGGATTGTTGATGCGCATTGAGTTGATTGCTCCGGGTGAAACGATAATGAAGCCGCAGGTTTATAACGGATTATTTACCGTTCATGGTATCATCATGATATTCATGGTGGTAATTCCGGGTTTGTCGGTTATATTCGGTAATTTCTTTTTGCCGATTATGATTGGTGCAAAAGATGTGGCTTTTCCTAAATTAAACCGCTTTTCGTGGTGGATCTATATCGTTGGTTGCATGTTGGCAGTAGCTTCGCAGTTTATGCAACACGGCCCTCCCGATACCGGTTGGACTTTTTATGCACCATACAGCACCACTACCGGAACAAACGTGATTATGGCAACTTTTGCTGCTTTTGTGCTTGGCTTTTCTTCTATTCTTACCGGATTAAATTTTATAGTAACCATTCATCAATTACGTGCTCCGGGCATGAAATTTATGAATATGCCATTATTCTCGTGGGCTATTTACGCCACTGCCTGGACGCAATTGCTGGCAACACCGATTATAGGAATCACACTTTTGATGCTCATAGCCGAACGTATGTTTGGAATCGGATTTTTTAATCCTGATTTAGGTGGCGATCCGATTTTGTTTCAACATTTATTTTGGATTTATTCTCATCCGGCTGTTTACATCATGATTCTTCCGGCATTGGGTGTCATAACAGAAATCATTCCGACATTTTGTCAGAAGAAAATATACGGATACAAAGCCATAGCATTTTCAAGTCTGGCTATTGCCGGTGTTGGATTTTTAGTTTGGGGTCATCACATGTTTACTTCGGGCATGAGCGATCAGGCCCGTTGGTTCTTTTCGTTGCTCACTTTTCTGGTGGCTATACCGAGTGCCATTAAAGTTTTCAATTGGCTGGCAACCATGTACAAAGGTTCCATTGATTTGAAACCACCGTTTCTATACGCCCTTGCATTTATTTTCTTATTCACAATTGGTGGAACAACAGGGCTTTTGTTGGGATCGGTTGCAACCAATGTACAGGTACATGATACAGCTTTTGTTGTAGCACATTTCCATTATATTATTTTTGGCGGAATGGGATTTGCTTTTTTTGGTGCTATCCATTACTGGCTGCCTAAGATGTATGGGCGGATGTATAATATGAAAATTGCCACCTACGCATGGGGAATTAATTTTTTAGGCTTTAATCTGTTATATTTTCCTCAATTTATAATAGGTTTTCAGGGCATGCCACGAAGATATTACGATTATTTACCACAATTTCAGATAGGACAGATAATTTCCACTGTTGGTGGATTTATTTTGATAACAGGATTAATTATAATGGTTTATAATCTGGTGAAGGGAGCACGAAAAGGCGAAATAGCACCGGCAAATCAATGGCATGGTTCTACGCTGGAATGGCAAATTCCATCGCCACCTTCTGTTGAAAATTTTGACGAAGCACCTGTAATTAAGCAGAATCCGTATGATTATGAATAGTTTATAGTTGGTAGTTTATAGTTGTTAGTAAGTAAATTCTTGATAATTATGAGTGAGAAGACCCCAAACCCCTAAAGGGACTTTAAGACATCTTTCTTAACGAATTTGCAAAAAACTAAAACTAAATTTGATTTGCTCACTTTTTGGAATAGAATAATATAAAAAAAATATGAACGAAAAAGAAATACATGTTGAAGTGCACAGAGATGACGAAGCATCCAAATTAGGGATGTGGCTCTTCATTTTTACCGAACTGATATTGTTTGGTGGTTTATTCCTGGTTTATTCGGTTTTCAGAGCCAAATATCCGACCAACTTCCATGAGGGAAGTCTTGAATTAAGTGTAACCATTGGTACAATAAATACTATTGCGCTGCTGATTAGTAGTATGACCATTGCCATGGCTTTGTCGGCTATTCAAAAAAATAACCGGAAACTATCCATGCAATTAATTGTGGTGACTCTATTGATGGCAACCGTGTTTTTGGTAAACAAGTATTTCGAGTGGGGACATAAATTTGAAGTGGGATTATATCCGGGCTCAGAACTAATGCCCATGCTCGACAGAGGTTATCTGCTCTATTTCAGTCTGTACTTTTTTATGACCGGTTTACATTTACTTCATATCCTTGTTGGAATGGTGCTTCTTACTATTTGCTTATTCAAAATAAAAAAAGGAACGCTTCATTATCAAAAGTATATTCATCTCGAAAATGGAGCACTTTACTGGCATTTGGTGGATTTAATCTGGATTTTCCTCTTTCCGTTGTTGTATTTAATTACATAACAGAACCAAGAACCAAGAGCCAAGAACCAAGAAACAAGATTCAAGAACCAAGAGCCAAGAACCAAGATTCAAGAGCCAAGATTTAAGACTATTAGATAATTTAAACTAAATAAAGATGGCAAATAATGTTTCACATACAACCGACTATAAAGTGCTTATAAAAGTGTTATTGGTGCTTATGTTTCTGACATTCGTAACCATTTATGTAACTTCGTTTCATTTGGCAGCTTTTGGGGTAACTGTAGCTCTTTTGATAGCAGGAGTGAAGGCCTTTATGATATTGACTTATTTCATGCATTTGAAATATGAAAGTTTGCTGCTGCGCATATTGGTAGCCATGATTTTTATGATTTATGCAGTTATAGTACTTATAACTTTTATTGATTATGCATACAGATAAAAAAAAGCGGTAAGCAGTAAGCGGTAAGCAGTAAATAGTAAGCAGTAAGAATATATTTTTATAATTCAATTGAAAAAGTAAATAGAGTAAGTTTAATATGCAGGGAATAGAAAGTAAGTTATCTTGCTGATTGCCGCTAAGAACTTGCCGCTAAAAAATAATAATTATGTTCAGTAACGCATCCAATTTTGTTCACGGATCGGATTTGTCGACCTTATTAATAGGAGGTTTCGGCGTGTTTATTCTGATTTCATTCACTGCAATCATGATTTTTTTTGTTGTAAAATACAATCGAAAAAGTAATCCGAAAGCCACCCAGATAAAAGATAACATTGTGTTGGAAACTACCTGGATTGTATTACCAATTTTACTTGTGCTTATTATGTTTTATATCGGTTGGCAAGGATTTCTTCCCATGCGGCAGGATCCGAAAGATGCCATGCATGTAACGGCAGTGGGACAGATGTGGAAATGGACTTTTGAATATCCCGGCAACAAGGTATCAGATACCTTAGTTCTGCCGATAAATAAACCGGTACGTGTAAATTTGTTTTCGAAAGACGTGATACATGGTTTTTTTGTTCCTGCTTTTCGAATTAAAGAAGATGTGGTTCCTGGCAAAAACAATTACACTTGGTTTATTCCGGGTGAATTTGGCGATTATGATTTGCTTTGTTCTTCTTATTGTGGTGTTAATCACTCTTATATGTCAGCAATTATCCGTATTGTACCTCAGGCACAATATGATACATGGGTAAAAGCATTGCCACTGAAGAAAATTGATAATAGTTTGGGGCTTAAAGTGATTGAAAAAAACGGTTGTATTGCGTGTCACTCTTTCGATGGGAAGAAAATGGTTGGACCTACATTTAAAGGGATATACGGTTCGAGCGTTGAAGTTACAACGAATGGTGTGAACCGAAAAATTAAAGCTGATAGTATTTATTTAAAATCATCCATTCTCGATCCGAATCAGGATATTGTTGCCGGATATCCTCAGGGCGTTATGAAATCGTACAAAGGAATAATTACCGATAAAGATATTCAGCTGATCAATGAATATCTTAAAAACGTGAAATGAAATCTTTCTCCCTGAAATCCTTTCTGACGCTGATAAAATTCAGAGTTTCCCTTGCGGTTACATTTACTGCTGCCACCGGATACATTGTATTCGTCGGCAATGTGGATATACGATTAATTCAGTTGGTAATTGGGGTTTTTATTCTGGCAAGTGGTTCAGGAACTTTGAACGAGTTTCAGGAACGAAAATACGATGCGAAAATGCTCAGAACCTGCCATCGACCCATTCCTGCAGGACAAATTTCATCTGTAAATGCTCTTGTCATTTCGTTGTTGCTCATCATTGAAGGTTTGTATTTGTTGTCCTCGGCTTTTGGAGAAACTACCGCCCTGTTAGGATTGTTCAATATCTTTTGGTACAATGGATTATATACCAACCTGAAAAGAATTACTGCTTATGCCGTTATTCCCGGTTCGTTGGTAGGTGCTGTACCGGTTTTCATGGGTTGGACGGCTGCCGGAGGGCAACTATTCAGTGCTACCATCATTTTTATTGCTTTCTTTATTTTTATCTGGCAGGTTCCGCATTTCTGGCTGTTGATGCTAAAATACGGAAAGGAATATGAGGAAGCAGGATTTCCAACGATTAATCAATCTATAAATCCGGCAAATCTGCGGAAAATAATATTCTCGTGGATTGTGGCTACTTCATTTTCATCCTTATTAATTCCGCTGTTTCTTTTGCATAGTTCATTCCCGTTCTTTATAGCCATATTCGTGCTGAACATGCTGTTTATAACTGCTTTTACAAAACTTTCGTTTGGCGAAATGGCAGAACTTAATTTGAGAAAATCATTCGTCAGCATAAACGTTTATATGCTTGTTTTTATGATTATGCTTATTGCTTTTCACTTACTTGGAATGTAGTTATAGCAAAATCCGAATCCGATTTTTTTAAATACTCTTTTTAAATGTTTTTGCTTTCGGATTAAAATCCAACGTTAAATCAATCCGGCACATTCCTTTTTTTTTGAGAGAATCATCGACTGTTTTTTGCATTATTCCCAGTTTCTTTAATTCTCCTTTTCCA
>JBBQMQ010000055.1:0-13468 GCA_038329115.1 Bacteroidales bacterium | reverse complement strand
GGAATCAAATAATCCATTTAGACTATTTTGGACTCCTTTTACTAAACGAGAGTAACCCCCATATAAACTATATGTTTTTTCTTAGCTTGACGGCTATGGCGAGACGCTATGCCGAACGTTAGTGGCACAAGTTTTATACGCTACGGGGAACTGAGAATCAACTTTTAGCCAAATAATGACTGGTAAACGACCTGTTTCCATGCGAATGGCTAAGCGCTTATACAAAGAATTGAATATTGATCCTGGTTTAATATTAGAGTTTTCGTAATGGAAATAAACTTAGAGAAAATCAGGAAATATCCAACTGTAAACGAATCTCTTGATCAAAAGTATGGAGAAGTGGGTACACCAACCAGACATAAATTTACGGATGAGGCAAATGCTTATTTTACGGGGCAGTTAATTGAAGATGCTCGTAAAAAAGCACATCTTACTCAAGAAGAGTTGGCAACGCATATAGGTTCAAACAAGTCCTATATATCACGCATTGAAAACGGCAAGACAGAACCTAAAGTTTCCACTTTTTACCGCATTATTGGAGCATTAGGATTGTCGGTAGAGTTGAATCCTAAACTTTAATTTGATTATTTATCACACTTTTTCATAATAAAATCTTTATCATACATTTAGATTCCCGCCTTTACTTTTTTCGAGTAAAGGCGGGATTTTTTATTTCAAAACAAACCAATATTGACTGGGTGTTGATAAAATAGTATGCAATGTAACATATCTCCCATAATTTGAAACATTAGGGCGGTTTTTAAAGTGAATAATAAGCTAATTTTGAACCATTAAAGATTCACATCATCTATTCAAAGAAAATAATACTAATTTTAAATTTATACTCATGTCTAAATTGAACAAACGGAACTTAGGAGTTCTACTTATCTCACTGTTTTTTAGTGGTTTTACATTAAATGCATCTGTAAAACCCAATTCGCTTTTTACAAACAACGGTGTGGTGCAACAAGGCGTGGAAGTGCCAGTTTGGGGAACTGCCAACGATGGCGAAAAAGTCACTGTTGAATTTGGCGGGCAAACTGTCACCACTACTGCCTCAAACGGCAAATGGATGATAAAACTGAAGCCGATGAAAGCGAATGCCCAACCACAAAACATGTTGATTAAAGGCGATAACACAATTACAATCAGCAATCTGTTGGTGGGCGAAGTGTGGCTTTGTAGCGGGCAGAGCAACATGGGTTTCCCTTTGCGGGCTGTCAGAGCTATAGGAGATTATCCAAAAATTAGTGAAGTGCTGAAAGATGCTCAAAATTATCCGCTGATTCGTCAGTTTTCTGTTCCTTTGAAAAAATCGACCGATATTCCAGCCATTGTGGACGATGTGAATGGCAAATGGAATGTCTGCGATAGCAAAACTGCGGAAAACTTTTCGGCTGTTGCCTACTTTTTCGGAAGGGAATTATTCAAAAAACTGAATGTGCCAATTGGACTTATCAACTCTTCGTATGGCGGAACAGCCTGTGAAAACTGGATGAGTAAAGAAACATTGGAATCTTTCCCAGAGTTGAAAAGCATCATGGAAAATTACACAAAAAATTTAAAAGAATTTGACCCAAAACTAAAAGGTTACTTAATGAACGAAGCTTCTTTGTTGCAACAATACAGTGTCGATTCAGCTTCGGCTGTTCAGCAAGGAAAAGCCTTACCACGCAAACCCACAGCACCGATGAGTCCTGCCGAGCGTGGCGGTCCAACCGGATTGTGGAACACGATGATATCTCCGCTCATTCCGTATGCCATCAAAGGGGCTGTTTGGTATCAGGGCGAAGCCAATGCCAGCCGTGGTATTCAATACCGCACATTATTGCCGGCATTGATAAATAACTGGAGAACAGAATTTAAGCAAGGCGATTTCCCATTTCTTATTGTACAGATTCCGGGTTGGAAAAACCATTTTCCTGAACTAAAAGAAGCGCAACTATTAACGTGGCAAAAGGTGAAAAACACAGCCATGACAGTGACTTACGATTTGGACGATACGTTGGATGTGCATCCTGGAAACAAACAACCGGTTGGTGAACGCGTTGCATTAGCTGCTCGTGCTGTGGCGTATGGCGAAAAAATCGAATATTCTGGTCCTATCTATCAATCGATGAAAGTGGATGGCAATAAAATTATTCTTACATTTACGCACTGTGGCACTGGTTTAGTGGCGAAGGGTGCGGCACTCAAAGACTTTACAATTTCTGGAGCCGATAAAAAATTTGTTCCTGCTAAAGCCGAAATAGTAAAAGACAAAGTGATTGTAAGTGCAGAAGGAATTGACGATCCAGTGGCAGTGAGAGCAGGTTGGAGATTTTGTCCGCAAATGAATTTGTACAACAAGGAAGGTTTGCCTGCAAGTCCATTCAGAACGGATGTGCAATAAGAAATGGCCACTAACATCTTAATTGAAAATATGAAATATGAAACTTTAATTTGGATAATATTAGGAGTTCTTGTAATAATTGGGTTTATTTCATTGATAATTATATTAAAAAGTGATAATAAACGATATCAAGCTGGAAAAATAGGTAAAATTGTTCTACAACTAATTTGTATTCTGCTGATTTTTAAAATTATATGTGAAAACTCAGTCAAAAACTATTCTCTTTCAAGTATTAAAAATGAGTGGGAAGAATTAGAAGTACCACAAATTGATTCATTAATGTATCTTAGTCAATTGAACGGGAGTACCATGATATACTATTCATTTAGTAAAGAACCAATAGTACATTCAAGAAAAAAAATTGATTTTGATTTATCTTCAACTTATAAGATTATTGATGAATTTGATAACAAAAAGGAGGGATTGAGACTTCAATTGTCTTTTGTAAAAAAGAGTTTTTTTCGAAAAGAGAAACGGATTAATATCCTTTTAAAAAAGAAAGATTTCAAATTTATTATTGTTGACTCAATATCAGAAACTCAAAGAGACAGCATACTTAAAGCATGGGGCTTTGACAATAAACTTTACATAAGAAATGATAGTTATTAAACTGGAATAAACATATAATTTATATCTCATTTAGCTATCTGTTTTAACAAAATCAATAAAGATATGGCAAATATATGAAGCAGTTAATCATTTTTGTTTTAATATTTAATTCAATAAATTATCTTGTTGCGCAAAATATGGTTGATTTCAAACTTCGTTTTGCAATTCACCAATACGACCATTCATTGAATAATAAATTAATTGGAAGAAATGTTTCTGATAATCAAAATACTATCAAAACAACAACCGGCACTTGGAAAGTTATTACAGACAAAAAAGAACTCTCTAACGAAAGTGAATTGGAATATCATGTCACCTTTAAATTAACAAATGGAACCGAAAAATCGAGTGCCGTAACCGTTGAATTTCAGTTTGAGAACTGGAGTAAAGAAAATTACGTGCTGCTTCCGGCTGCTGCTTACAACGGTAATCGCTTTGAGTCACGCCGCATTCCGTATTCACCAAAACTGAATGATGCACGGGACATTGGAAAAGATAAACCAACCATTATTTCGGATGTGCCACGTTTGAATATTGCCGATGGTGTTTCACAAATTCAGGAACGAAGCGGCAGTATGGCATTGCCGAGTATTGGTTTTCAGTCAGTTGCTACAAAACAAGGATTTTTCTTTACTACGAATCAAGCCAATGCATACGGAGATTTTGGTATCAATATTGAAGAATCGCGCGACCGTAAAAATGCAGTTATTTCGCTTTGTTCACCTTTAGTCAGAGAGCGAACTAAATATCAAATATGCGACAATCAGGCTCCATCGCCCGACCAACCTACCGATTTTAAGCAAGGTGACGAAGTGAAATTTGTGTTCCGAGTACATTCTTTTAATGCACCAACCATTCAGTCTCTTTTTGATAAATATTTGCTGATTCGGAAGGACTTATGTCCGCCATCGGATTTTGCTCCACAAATTCCATTTTCGGCTTGTTATAACATATTGGAAAAGAAATTCAACAGTTATAATTATGTTCCCGAATGGGGATATTACGCCATTGGTGGACGAAATATGTTTTTGCAGGACTGGCAAATTGGCTGGACAGGCGGTATGATTTCGACCTATCCCCTACTCTATTCTGCCAATGAACAAACTCGCAAAAACGTTATTGCCAACTTCGATTGGCTATTTCCCAACGGCATTTCGCCTTCGGGTTTTTTCTGGGACAGTGGCGAGAAGGGCAATAAATGGTACGGTGGTGACATTCGTAAACCGCAAGCCAAAAACTGGCATTTAGTTCGCAAAAGTGCTGATGCTCTGTATTATATTATCAAGCAATTTGATTTGATGAAAATACAGGGAATGACTGTGAAGCCAGTATGGGAAAAAGGAACACGTGGTGTGGCAGATGCTTATGTAAAACTTTGGAAAAATAACCACCAATTCGGTCAGTTTGTCGATAGTCAGACGGGTGAAATAACCGTTGGTGGCTCTACAGGTGGCGGCTTGGCTCCAGCGGCATTGGCTTTTGCTTCGAAATATTATAACAATAAAACTTATCTGGAAGTGGCGTGCGAATCAGCCGAACAGATGTACAATGATTATGTGACAAAAGGCATCAGCACCGGCGGTCCGGGTGATGCGTTGCAAAATCCAGACAGCGAATCGCAATATGGTTTGTTGGAGTCGTTTGCTGTTTTGTACGAAATAACCGGCGACAAAAAATGGCTGAATTACGGTTGCGAAACTGCTGCACAATTTTCCACGTGGGTAATGTCTTACGATTATGCTTTCCCAGGATCTACTCTTTTTGGCCAAATGAACATGAAAACCACCGGAGCTGTTTTTGCCAATACGCAAAACAAGCACGGTTCGCCGGGAATCTGTACACATTCTGGATTGGCATTGTTGCGATTGTATCGTGCCACTGGAAATCCACTTTATCTTGATTTACTGAAAGAGATAGTCCGCGCGGTGCCACAATTCATGTCACGTTCCGACCGACCCATTAAAGGCATGGCGGACGGCTGGATAAACGAACGTGTGAGCACCACCGACTGGTACGAAGGCATTGGCGAAATTTTCCCCGGTTCAACTTGGGCTGAAACTGATTTATTGCTTTCTATTGTAGAATTACCAGGCATTTATGTGGATTTGGAAAAGAAAACAGTCACCACATTTGACCAACTTCAAACGGAATTGGTTTCGAGCAACGGAAAATCTGCCAAACTGAAAATTACGAACCCTACCAAAATGGAGGCAAAAGTTAGCATATTAGTTGAAAACAAACTTCAAAAATCACAACCGTGGTCTGAAAATAAGCTTTTTGGCAAAAAGAAAATTGTTGTTCAACCCAATGCATCTAAAATTATTAATATTGCAGTTCAATGAAATAATGGTTCGTTATAAAAGTATCTATTGTATTTATATACAGCAGCTTAATAGCAAATCTAACAGCCTTTGATTTTATTTGAAAAAAAAGAGTAAACGCAAAGACGCAAAGTTTTAAATGCCTTATATTCAATAAGAAAATAAAGGACACAAAAACAAAAACTTTCAGTTTTTCTCCCGTAAAAACGGGACAAGTTTAGCAACTTAGCATCTTAGCGTTCAAAAAACGTTTTTTATAACGAACTATTAATGAAAAAGAAAATTGTCAACATGAGATTGTTTTTAAATGTATTATCATTTCTAATAGGCTTTAATCTTTGGGCTCAAAAACCCGAATTTATAATGGATATGGTGCATCATAATCCGGGTGAAGCACTCACAAAATCAGCATTTACCAATCCTGATTATGTAAAGAAAAGCGGCTTTAATGTACAGGTTATGAATGATTTTCTGTTCCCGACAGCGGCAGTGAGTTTTGATAGTTTCGATTCGACGATATTTCCAAAAGGTAGCAAAGACCGTGAGTGGTTGGATGCTGCAACGGAGCAAATTCAGCAAAATATTAAAGCAGCACACAAAGCTGGAATAAAGGTGTTTTATTTTACCGACATTGTAGTTTTGCCAAAGAAATTGGTGGAGAAATACAAATCACAAGTGTGTGACGATAACGGCAAAATAACCTTCGAAAAACCTTTGACCATTCAGTTGCATAAAATTATGTTTGATGAATTGTTCGCTAAATTTCCCGATTTGGATGGGCTGGTAATTCGTACCGGCGAAACCTATTTGAATAATGTTCCTTTTCATACGGGTAACAATCCGATTTCGAACGGTGCAGAAAGTCACATCAAACTACTGAATTTATTGCGGGATGAAGTCTGTGTAAAACACAATAAAACAATCATTTATCGCACTTGGTCTATTGGTGGTTTTCACAATGATCCGGTTTATTATTTGAATGTTTCCAAAAAAATAGAACCGCATAAAAATCTGGTATTTTCCATCAAACATGTTCAGGGCGATTATCAACGAACCTATCCTTTCAATCCTTGTCTGGGCATTGGCAAGCATCGTCAGGTGGTGGAAGTGCAGTGCCAGCGCGAGTATGAAGGCAAAGGCGCTTACCCAAATTATGTGATGAATGGCGTGATTAATGGTTTTGAAGAATATGATTTGACGAAGCATCCGAATTGCCTGAATAACATAAAAACCAATCCAAATTTTGCTGGAATTTATTCGTGGAGCAGAGGCGGTGGATGGGTTGGACCGTATATCAGCAATGAGTTTTGGCCCCGCTTGAATGCTTACGTGTTGAGTGCATGGGCCAATAATCCGAATCTGACCGAAGAAGCCGCATTTAATCGCTTTATGGATGAACAAGGCATTGTCAAGCCCGAAGCCCGCAAAGCATTTCGTCGGCTAAGTTTATTGTCAGCTAAAGCCATTTTGCGTGGACATGCATCACTTAGTTTGAAGCTGAAACCCGATTGGGCATTTTGGATGCGTGATGAATTTCTCTCGGGAATAGAAAAATATGATTCATTGGAGGCAAAGAAATATCCGTCAGAAGGTATTCTTTGCGAAGAATTTAGCGAGTTTTATGCGGCCGGAACCTTACGGAAAGCAGTGGCAGAAAAACAAGAATCAGCCAAAATTTGGAGTAAAATTGTAGAACTAAGCAAGTTGGTTAAATCAAGTCATCCCGAAGATGACCATTATATAAAGGTTTCTTCGCTTTACGGTTTATATCTTCATAGTGTCATTGCAGCCGGTTGGCAAGCCATGGCATTAGGTTTTGAAGGCGATAAAACCGGAAAATATAACAAAGCGGCTATCCGAAAAGCAATTATTGAGTACGACAAAGCATGGTTTCAACTTCAGAATTTGAAGAAAAAAGAAAGTTCGTGTGCTACACTTTACAAACCTTACGCTTTTATTTTTGTGGGACCCACTTATTATGATAAAAAGGGAATGGGTTATTCCATTGACAAGTACAGAAAATTGTAAACAGAAAACCCTGAGATTAAATTATCTCAGGGTTTTCTGTTTCTGTGGCTACAATTTTTAAACGAAAACTATCTGTTTACTGCATCTTCGTATGCCTTATTGCCTGCAGCACCACGATTTTCTAAACCGCCACTTTCAGCCCGACTGACTTTGCGAATTCTGAAATCATCAATCTGGATTCCCATTTTAGGGAATGCCGAGTTGAGGTCTGGGAATTTTGATAATATGACCGTATTTGACGTTTGTAACTCCATATTTGCATAATCCTTAAACCCTGCGTCAGAGATGTTTGGAATCAATACATTGTCTGAAATGGTAATTGTTCCGTTTTTCGACTTTGTAAAACCCTTAGAATGGACTTCTACATTATCAATCAGTTTACATCCATTTGGGAATTCAGGATGCCAAAGCGAGTCTAAAGTTGATTTCCAAAGCTCATCCGAAGAAGGATAACCATACGTTGCCATCAGTTTCTGCCCATAACTTTTCCAAGGTTCATTCTCCGGTTTCATATCTCTAACCGCTTTTCCGTAGTTGTTTGAAATCCAGTATTTCCTGGCAATTCCACGGTCATCAGCCGATGCGCTTGATTTACAATCGATTATGAGGTTATTGTTTCCGATGTTGTGATGTCCACCACCAAAAAGGAATGGTTTGACAGCATTTTGCACAATGTTGTGGTGAAAATTCTTACCACTGGTACCATCGTCTGAGTAGAGTCCGTTGGAGCGGTTCATGTGGTGAAGAAAATTGTAACGAATTTCGTTGCCATAGCAAGTCCACCCACCATAACCGTAATAGCCACCCATGTCAGAAACTTTAAGTGCTACATTTTGTATTTCGTTGTATTCAAATGTGCAGTTATTGATAAGTAAAGTACTGAAACCACCTGCCGGAATATCGTGAATCAGGTTGTTGGCAAAAGTAATTCCGACACTATTTTTCACAAACACGGCGTAACTGTACGATAATTTGCCGGTATGATGAATGTGGTTGTTCAACACCTTATCGTTTGAAGCTGTGAGTTGTGCCCGATTTCCGGTATTTAAGATATTAATACCGATTGCACCTGTGGCAAAAATGTTATTCGATTGAAAGGTATTATTCATCCCTTTTGTTTCGTTAATACCGTTTGCACCCACATTTCGGACTGTACATCCTGCCACTACTATATTCGAAGAATTATTCAAGTCAAATCCATTTCCCTGACTTCCTTCTATGGTTAGCGCAATAAATTGAATATTTGCTGCACCATTTAACGTAACGATAGCTTCACTTCTGTCGGCAATATAGGCAGTTGCTTTGTCGATATTCGAAACTGGGTAGTAATAGATTTTTTTATCCTTAAAGTCGTAAGCCCATTCTCCGGGCTGGTCAATTTCGTCAAGTAAGTTGATGGCACACCATTTTTCTTTACCATCGCCAATGCGATAGGTTTTTGCTTCATCGGCTGCCGGACTGTATTTACTGCCCATTCCCTGATTGGCATTTACAGCTAATTGAATCCAGTTTTCCGCATTATTAATTTCAGCGACTTTCACTGTATATGCTTCCCATGGAATGCGCCAAAAGCCTTTAATCCACAGATTGTGACCATCTTCAATCGATTTTTTCCAACGCGAAATACGGTTTGTTCCGTCTAAATTCAATTCATCAGTTTTGTCACCATCCGTTGGGTTTCCACCAGCTCCATAGAAAAAAGAAACCACATCTTTTGAACCGTTGCAAGTTGTCCAGCCGGGTTCGTTAGATCCACGAATATTTTCGTTGAGGTTTGGCCATTGCGAAATAGGCTGACGTTGGTCATTCACCACAAAATCAAACAATGTCCAGTTAATAAATTTATCGGGAAATACCGCTGAATTTTTCACACTCAATGCAGTAATATCCAGTTCGCGAAGATTTTCCGCTTTTACTTTTGGGTGAACTCTTTTACGGGCATCTGCTGCCAGAGGTTTCCATGCCGTTGATGGAATAATTTTACCATTAAACAACGAAACGCTTTCGTTTTTAAAAGCGCGGTAAATGATGGGTTTGTCGGGTGTACCATTATCAACCGATGTAAATGCCAGCGTTGAGTTAAGCTGATACTGACCACCCCTCAACCAAACCGTAATGCCTTTTTTAGGCAAACCAGTTGTTGATTTTAACGATCGAATATACAGTTGCGCTTTAGCGATAGTCTGAAATGGAGCATTCAGCGAACCAGCATTTGCATCATTCCCATTGGGAGATACGTAAATGTTTTCTCCGGTTTGTATGTCAGGTCCCCAACCAAGTTCAGGCGTTGCAGCATACGAATTGAATACAGTAACTAAAAATAAGGCAGCGAAAATTTTGAATGTTGCATTCATAGCTTTTATCTTTTGATGATTAATTTATTTTTTTCTGATAGTATTTTTTGTTGAAGTATCGACAATATAGTCGCCTTATAATCAATACTAATTTAGACTTTTTGTAATTAAATTGGAAATGTAGTCTGTATGAGTTTTGAAATAAACATTAGTTTTAAAGAGAAAATTTTTATTACAAAAATAGATGTTGTTTGAAGCAATGAATGTTACTATTGTTTCAAATAAGAGAAGAATTGTATCGTAGATGAAAGATTATAGGATAAAAAGATAAATATTACATCAAAAACTGCCCTATTGCAACATTATTACTGTCAATTGTAACATTTTTTCAGACAGAAGTAGTATTTGAAAAACTACATTTGTACTGATAATTAGTGCTCTTTTTGGATTAATTTATTCTATTTTTTTTAAGGAGAATAATTAACTGTAATCGAATATCAAATTCTTTAATTATATTTGCATTATAACCTCACTAATAAATCTGAAATATGCGCTTAAAAATCATGTTCCTTTGGGCTTTGTTTTTGCCATTCTGCTTGTTAGCTCAAGATGATATTTTTCAGTTTAGCAATTTGTCTGTTCGGGATGGATTGTCACAAAATACAGTAATCCGTATTTTTCAGGATAGTAAAAACTTTATGTGGTTTTGTACGCGCGACGGGCTTAACCGGTACGACGGCACTTCATTTCACGTTTATAGATTCTCTTTGAATGATGAAAATACCATTAGTAGTAGCGATGTTACCTGCATTTCCGAAAATAAAGATGGCACTTTTTGGATAGGTACTCACAGTGGATTAAATCTTTTTGACCCTCAAACAGATAAATTCAAACGCTATTTTCATGATGATAAGAACCCTGCTTCCATTTCAAGCTTTGGTATAAAACATCTATTAACTGACAAAGAAGATAATACTTGGATTGCCACTACAAAAGGACTTGATTTATACAACAAGGAGAAGGATTTATTTAAGCACATATATAGCAAAGGATCAGTGGTTTGGCTCATTCAACGAGCTGATGGAACTATTTGTTTTGCATCTGTTCAGGATGGATTATTTATTTACAATCCTAATAATAGTCAACTAAAAAACTACCCATTACCCGCCAACGATTATATTTATACACTTTTCGAAGATTCAAATCAGAACTTATGGGCTGGAATGTGGTCCAATAGTCTGAAAAAATTTAATCCAAAAACGAATTCTTTTGATCAAGTGCCATTAAAAATGGGAGGTGGTGCTTCATTTGATCATGAGCAAATTGGTTATATGGTTGAATACAAGCCCGGTTACTTAATGTTAGCAACTCGGAAAGGTCTTTTAATTTATGACGTAAATGCAAAAGTACTGACTCAGAAGCTTACCAATAAAAGCAGCCAGTTGCGCGACGAAAAAGTCATTACGCTTTTCAAAGACAAGGCTGGAAGTATTTGGATTGGAAGTTGGAATGGTGGTATTGACTTTTATAGCCGTTACAGCAATTATTTCAATATCTACACTCCTGTTTTTCAAGGTCGGGAGAAAGTTGGTTGCATTAATTCAATCTCAGAAATTAATGGACAAATATGGCTTGCCACCGACAATGGATTGATTACCTACAACAGAAAAACAAATACCTATAAAACTGTTCTTCTTAATCTGTCAAATACCAGTAATGAAGTGAAATTTATTTACCCGGATGATGATAAACTTTGGGTTAGTTTGTATGCTGGAGGGCTACATGTTTTGAATTTACGCACAAATCGGGTTGAAAAAACTATCACCAATTTTAACTACGGGTATGTAAAAGCCATGACCAGGGATGGTGCTGGTAATTATTGGATTGCCGCAGGAACTAATGATCCATTTATGATGCTGGATGGCAAAACAAACGTGATGCAACGAAAATTTGAAATAAAAGGTTCAAAGCAACTATTTGCACCGGCAAATGTGCAAGATGTGATTCTTGAAAATAATCAAACCGTATGGGTTGGAACGCGTTCTGATGGACTTTACAGATATAATTATACATCCAAAGAACTTCTTCATCTTCAAGCAGAACCCAATGTGGGTTCAATTAGCAATAATCATGTGAGTGTTCTTTTTAAAGATTCAAAAAAGAATCTTTGGGTGGGTACTTTTGGTGGTGGTATCTGTTTATACAATTCAAAAAATAATTCTTTTAAAACTTTCGACCATAAAAACGGATTATTAAACGATGCTGTTTGTGGAATAATGGAAGATAAAGATGGAACATTATGGATTTCTACCCTTGAAGGCATATCACGTTTTAATGTGAATAAACATACCTTTGATAACTACAATAGCAGCAATGGATATCCAATTCAGGAAACTGTTCCGCATTCAGCAGTAAAATTAGCCGATAATTCATTTGTGGTAGGTGGTGTTGACGGATTTGTTTTGTTCAATTCGTCCCGAATTGTAAAAAACCCAACAATTCCCAATGTGGTAATAAGTCGATTTAAGGTTTGGGCTGACAATGTTTCATCCATTGAGTCAACCTCAGAATCGGTTTATCCGAACCGGGAGGTAAAACTAAAATACTATCAGGCAGCATTTACCATCTATTTTGCGGCACTAAATTACGTGTTTCCAAGTAAAAACCAGTATGCTTACATGCTCGAAGGGTTTGATAGAAACTGGAACTCGGTAATTAACGAACGCTCGGCAACCTATACAAATATTCCCCCGGGACATTATACTTTTCGTGTAAAAGCATGTAACAACGACGGCGTATGGAATGAAAAAGGAACTTCATTTGAGATTAATATTTTACCTCCACCATGGAAAACATGGTGGGCATATTTAATTTATTCTATACTCATCATATCCATTCTGAGTGGATTTATTTATTACATTTTAAATAAACAAAAACTAGAAACTGATATCACCATCAAGCAAATAGAACAACGGAATCTTGAGGAAAATCACCAGTTACGAGTGCGACTTTTCACTAATTTTTCGCATGAATTGCGCACGCCTTTAACGCTGATTATTGGACCACTCAATGAAATTCTTGCTAAAAAAGAAGTGCCCGAATGGTTGCGGCCAAAACTTGAGCTTATTTTTAAAAATGGCCAGCGATTACTTTGGTTGGTAAATCAGTTGATGGATTTCAGGAAACTAGAGTCAGGATTTATGAAACCAAACGTTACACAGGTCGATTTTAATCTGTTTATTGAAGATATTATTACGACTTTTAAAGAATTGGCAACTACCAAAAATATAAGGCTTGAACTGGATAATCAGAATAAAAATATTGATACTTGGTTTGATCCAATTTTGTTGGAAAAAGTATTTTTTAATTTACTTTCTAATGCCTTTAAACATACAAATATTGATGGTGAGGTTAAAATATCGGTGTGTGAATTAGATGCATCAAAAATCAAACAGATTACGAATGCAATTTTTCCAATTCAGGGAGCTTTATTGATTGATATTGCGGACAATGGAAATGGAATTGAGGAACATGAAATAGAAAAGATTTTTGAACCTTTTTATCAGGCTCACAATCATGAAGGAGCAAATATTTATGGTACTGGAATTGGTTTAAACTTGTGTAAAGGTATCGTAGAACTTCACTCAGGCAAAATATGGGCTGAAAGTGAATCCGGAAAGGGTTCAACATTTAGAATTCTGCTACCATTTGGGAATGAACATTTTTCAGTTTCAGAACTTTCAAATCTCAAAACTATTGAGCACGATCGCTCAGTAATGATAGATTTACCCGACAATCCTCAACCAGTTACTACATCAACTACT